>NZ_JAAIUZ010000008.1:0-203 GCF_010894375.1 Stenotrophomonas sp. B1-1
GGTAGGTGCGGACCTTGGTCCGCACTGGCTTCCCCGAAGCCAGCAGCGGTGCAGGCATCCTGCCCTGGTAGGTGCGGACCTTGGTCCGCACCTACCGAAACCGACGGCCGTGCGGACCAAGGTCCGCACCTACCGAAACCGAGGGCCGTGCGGACCAAGGTCCGCACCTACCGAAACCGAGGGCCGTGCGGACCAAGGTCCGC
>NZ_JAAIUZ010000009.1:0-118181 GCF_010894375.1 Stenotrophomonas sp. B1-1
CCGAAACCGAGGGCCGTGCGGACCAAGGTCCGCACCTACCGAAACCGAGGGCCGTGCGGACCAAGGTCCGCACCTACCGAAACCGAGGGCCGTGCGGACCAAGGTCCGCGCCTACCGAAACCGACGGTCGTGCGGACCAAGGTCCGCACCCACCCAAGTACCGCCGCCCATGACCTCTGCCCGATTCCGGCTGCCGCCCGAAGCGGCGAAGATCAGGACACCACCCTTCCATCGGACCCCAACCGTGTCCCGACGCCTTGCCCGTTCCCTGCTTGCCGCTGCCGTGCTGGCCGCGGTCCCCGCCGTTTCCAGTGCCGCCGACCGCATCACCGGCCAGACCTTTGCCACCCGTTCCGAAGTGATTGCCCCGCACGCAATGGCCGCCACCTCGCAGCCGCTGGCCACCCAGATCGCGCTGGACGTGATGAAGGGCGGCGGTTCGGCCGTCGATGCCGCCATTGCCGCCAACGCCGCGCTGGGGCTGATGGAGCCGACCGGCAACGGCATCGGCGGCGACCTGTTCGCCATCGTCTGGGACCCGAAGACGAAGAAGCTTTACGGTTACAACGGCTCGGGGCGTTCGCCGAAGTCACTCACCCTGGCCGAATTCCAGCGCCGTGGCCTGAAGGAGATCCCCGCCACCGGTCCGCTGCCGGTATCGGTGCCCGGCGCGGTCGACGGCTGGTTCGCCCTGCATGACCGCTTCGGCCGCAAGCCGATGGCCGACAACCTGGCCCCGGCCATCCGCTACGCGCGCGAAGGCCACCCAGTGGCGGAAGTGATTGCCTATTACTGGGATCGTTCGGTGCCGCGCCTGTCCAAGTACCCCGGCTTCACCGAACAGTTCACCATCGACGGCCACGCCCCGCGCAAGGGCCAGATGTGGAAGAACCCGAACCTGGCCGATACCCTGCAGAAAATCGCCGACGGTGGCCGCGATGCGTTCTACAAGGGCGACGTAGCACGCACCATCGGTGATTACTTCAAGGCAAACGGCGGTTATCTCAGTTACCAGGACATGGCCGACCATCACGGTGAATGGGTCGAGCCGGTCAGCAGCAACTACCGCGGCTATGACGTGTGGGAACTGCCGCCTAACAGCCAGGGCATTGCCGCGCTGCAGATCCTCAACGTGCTGGAAGGTTACGACTTCTCGAAGATTCCGTTCGGCTCGCCCGAGCATGTGCACCTGTTCGTGGAAGCCAAGAAGCTGGCCTTCGCCGATCGCGCGCGTTTCTATGCCGACATGGCCTTCCAGCCGGCGCCGGTGCAGAAGCTCATTTCCAAGGATTACGCCGCGCAGCGCCGCGCGCTGATCTCGATGGACAAGGCACTGAAGGAAGTGCAACCGGGCACGCCCAAGCAGCTCGAACAGGGCGACACGATCTACATGACCGTGGCCGACAGCGACGGCATGATGGTCTCGCTCATCCAGTCCAACTACCGTGGCATGGGCAGCGGCATGGCACCGCCGGGGCTGGGCTTCATCCTGCAGGACCGCGGCGAGATGTTCGTGCTGCAGAAGAACCATCCCAACGGCTACGCGCCGGGCAAGCGCCCGTTCCAGACCATCATTCCGGCCTTCATTACCAAGGACGGCAAGCCGTACGCCAG
Source organism: Stenotrophomonas sp. B1-1 (assembly GCF_010894375.1). Taxonomy (NCBI): domain Bacteria; kingdom Pseudomonadati; phylum Pseudomonadota; class Gammaproteobacteria; order Lysobacterales; family Lysobacteraceae; genus Stenotrophomonas; species Stenotrophomonas sp. B1-1. Next base: position 1,615 of record NZ_JAAIUZ010000009.1, read on the forward strand.
CTTCGGCGTGATGGGCGGAGCGATGCAGCCGCAGGGCCATGCGCAGATCGTGATGAACCTGGTGGACTTCGGCATGAATCTGCAGGAAGCCGGCGATGCGCCGCGCATCCAGCATGAGGGGTCCACCGAGCCCACCGGCCAGGCCACGGCCATGAGCGATGGTGGCGAAGTGAACCTGGAAACCGGCTTCCCCTATGAGACCGTGCGCGCACTGATGCGCAAGGGCCACCGCGTGGTGTTCGCCGATGGCCCCTATGGCGGTTACCAGGCGATCCTGCGTGATCCGGAAACCGGTGTGTACTTCGGCGCCTCGGAAAGCCGCAAGGATGGCCAGGCGGCGGGCTACTGAGCCCGCCTGTGCTCTAATACGCAGCAAGAAGCGGGGGTACCGTGGCCAGTGGCCGCGGTTGAGACAGTCCCTTGGAACCTGATCCGGTTCATACCGGCGTAGGGAAGCTTTGCAGTGCAACCGTGCCCGGAGTCCGCCCAAGGACCGTCCGGGCGCGGTGCGCAGTGCGCCGCCGCTTCGTCCCTGACCTTCCTGGACGATGCCCGATGAACGCACAGCCTTCCGATCTGCAGCAGCAGGCCCAGCAACTTTCCGCCTCCGTGACCCGGCCCATTGCCGGCTCTCGGAAGATCCACGTGGCCGGTTCACGCCCGGACCTGCGCGTGCCCATGCGCGAGATCGCCCTGACCCGCACGCCCACCTTGTTTGGTGGCGAAGAGAATCCACCGTTGACCGTGTACGACACGTCCGGTGCCTATACCGATCCGGACACGCGCATCGACCTGACCACCGGCCTGCCGGCGCTGCGCCGTGCCTGGATCGAAGAGCGGGGCGATACCGAGCAACTGGACGCGCTCAGTTCGCGCTTCGGTCGCGAACGCGAGCACGATCCAAAACTGGATGCGGTGCGCTTCCCAGCACGCAGCCTGCCGCGGCGCGCGCGGGCCGATGCCAACGTCACCCAGATGCACTACGCACGGCGCGGCATCATCACCCCGGAAATGGAGTTCGTGGCGATCCGCGAAAACCAGCGTCTGCAGGACATCCGTGATGCCACGCTGCTGCAGCAGCACGCCGGTGAATCCTTCGGTGCATCCATCCCGAAGATCATCACGCCCGAGTTCGTGCGCGATGAAATCGCCCGCGGTCGTGCCGTGCTGCCCAACAACATCAACCACCCCGAAAGCGAGCCGATGATCATCGGCCGCAATTTCCTGACCAAGATCAACGCCAACATCGGCAACAGCGCGGTGTCCTCCGGCATCGCCGAAGAAGTGGAAAAGCTGGTGTGGGCGATCCGCTGGGGTGGCGACACGGTGATGGATCTGTCCACCGGCAAGCACATCCACGAAACGCGCGAGTGGATCATCCGCAATTCGCCGGTGGCCATCGGTACGGTGCCGATCTACCAGGCGCTGGAAAAGGTGGACGGGCGCGCCGAAGCACTCACCTGGGAAATCTTCCGCGACACCCTCATCGAGCAGGCCGAACAGGGCGTGGATTACTTCACCATCCACGCCGGCGTGCTGCTGCGCTACGTGCCACTGACTGCCAAGCGGTTGACCGGCATCGTCAGCCGAGGCGGTTCGATCATGGCCAAGTGGTGCCTTGCCCACCACAGGGAGAATTTCCTCTACACGCACTTCGAGGAGATCTGCGAAATCATGAAGGCCTACGACGTGACCTTCTCGCTGGGCGATGGCCTGCGCCCGGGCTGTATTGCCGATGCCAACGATGCCGCGCAGTTCGGTGAACTGGAAACGCTGGGCGAGCTGACGAAGATCGCGTGGAAGCACGACGTGCAGACCATGATCGAAGGGCCCGGCCATGTGCCGATGCAGCTGATCAAGGAAAACATGGACAAGCAGCTGCGCGAATGTGGCGAGGCGCCGTTCTACACGCTGGGTCCGCTGACCACCGATATCGCGCCTGGCTACGACCACATCACCAGCGCCATCGGCGCGGCGATGATCGGGTGGTTCGGCACTGCCATGCTCTGCTACGTCACGCCCAAGGAACACCTGGGGCTGCCCAACCGGCAGGATGTGCGCGACGGCATCATGGCCTACCGCATCGCCGCCCACGCCGCCGATCTGGCCAAGGGCCACCCGGGTGCACAGGTGCGTGACAACGCCCTCAGCAAGGCGCGTTTCGAGTTCCGCTGGGAAGACCAGTTCCACCTGGGCCTGGATCCGGAAAAGGCCAAGGAATTCCACGACGAGACACTGCCCAAGGACGCACACAAGCTGGCCCACTTCTGTTCGATGTGTGGCCCGCACTTCTGCTCGATGAAGATCACCCAGGACGTGCGCGAATACGCCGAGAGCGGCATGCAGGAAAAGTCAGCGCAGTTCCGCGCCGCCGGTGCCCAGGTCTACCAGCAGGGCTGAAACGGTAGCGCCGGGCCCTGCCCGGCGAGCGCAGCGGTAAACACGAACCGCTGCGCTCACCCGGCACCGGCTATGCTCGCCGCATCACCCAGGGGATGCAGACCATGCCTGTTGCCGTGACCACCCGCTGGCTGGCCATTGCCCGCCGCCATCCTTCCGCCTGGTTGTTGGCGGCGCAGCTGCTGGCGGTGCTGCTGTACCCGGCGCTGGACGAAACCGCCGGCGGTCGCGCCGCGCTGGGGGTGTTCGGCATGGCAGTGCTGGGTCTGGCGTTGTGGGTGGTGCAGAGCAGCCCGCTGGGTACCTGGCTGGCGTTGGTGCTGGCCATTCCGTCGGTGGTGTTTTCCATTGCCGCTGCGCTGCTGGATCACCCCGGTCTGGGCAGCACCGCGCAGTTGCTTGAAAGCCTGCTGTACTTCTACACCGCCGGTGCGCTGACCGCGTACATGCTGCAGGACCACAAGGTGACCCGCGACGAACTGTTTGCCGTTGGTGCTACGTTCACATTACTCGCATGGGGATTCGCGTTCGCATTCGCGGTCTGCCAGCAGTGGTATCCGGGCAGTTTCCAGGGCACCGGCGGGGGGCTGCAGCGCACGTGGATGGAGCTGCTTTATCTGAGCTTCAGCTTGCTGTCCGGGGTCGGTCTGAGTGACGTGGTTCCCCTGCATCCACAGGCACGCGCATTGGTCATGCTGGAGCAGTTTTCCGGCGTGATGTACGTAGCTTTGGTGGTTTCGCGACTGGTCGGCCTGACCATGCTGCGGCGTGCCTGAAAATGAACGCCAGATAAAAATTTCGCGCCCCGAAGGGCGCGAATGGTGCAGCTTATTATCTGAATGCGTCGGCGAGAGAGAGCCTGATGTCCACCACGCGATAGGCGAGGTAACCTGCATAGGCTAGTATTCGCGCGCTTCGTTTTTTTTGCGGTATGCGCCGATGGTTTGTGCGGAATCTGGCTTTTGGAGGTTGCAGGGACGGAAACACAACGCTGCCCAGTGGTATCTGCAACGTGTTTCAAACGTCTAGCAATCAATGAACAGCAACGAGAGCCAGTCGCAAGAGTGTGACCGCGTTCGCGTGGGCGAATGCGTAGTGACCGTGTCGTCGCGCGAAGTGGATGTGCCGGGTGCGCGTCGTCCGCGCCGGTTGACGCCCAAGGCGCTGGGCGTGCTGCGCGTGCTGCTGCGCCAGCCCGGTCGCGTGGTCACCCGCGATGAGCTGTTCGCCGAAGTGTGGCCCGATACGCTGCCTACCAACGATGTGCTGACCCAGGCGGTCACGCAGTTGCGCAAGGCCTTTGCCATCGGCGACGACAGCGGCCAGTCGTACATCGAAACCATTGCCAAGACCGGCTATCGATTGCTGGTGCCGGTGCAGTGGCTGCACGACAGCGAACCGCAGCCGGAGGCGCAGGACAGCGCGCCGGTGGAGACCGCCGTCGACGCGCCAGTGGAAGACCCGCAGGATGCGCGCCGGCGCCGCTGGCGCCTGTGGCGTCGTCGCCTGCTGCTGGCGGTGGGCGTGGCCATGCTGCTGGCGCTGCTGGTGCTGAGCGTGCTGCTGGCACAACGTCCTGCGCCGTCCTCGCCGCTGGATGCAGTGGTGGAAGACGGCACGCGGGTCATCGGCAGCCCCGAACGCCCGTATCGGCTGATCACCGCCACCGCCGGTTTCGAGACCTACCCGACCCTGTCGCCCGATGGCTCGCAGGTGGCCTACGAAGGCGCCAACGATGACAGCCAGAACGGTGGCGCCATCCGCGTGCAGACCTCGGGCAACGCGCCGGCACGTCAGTTGGTGCAACCGCCGGCCGGTGCCAGCGACCGTTTCCCCAGCTGGTCGCCGGACGGGCGCGAGATCGCCTTCGCCCGCTTCGCTGCCGATGGCAGTTGCCAGGTGCTGATTGCCAGTGCCACCGGCGGCGCGTTGCGCCAGGCCACGCGCTGCGATGGCACCGAGCTGCTCAGCTTCGACTGGACCCCCGATGGCCGTGGCCTGGTGTTCGGCAGCATGGTGGGCCGCTATGCGCATCGCGGCATCCGCGTGCTGGACCTGCCCAGTGGGCAGTGGCGCGCGCTGCAGTACGGTGCCGGTGAAGATGATTTCGATTACGCACCCCGCTATTCGCCCGATGGGCGCTGGCTGGTGTTCGTACGCAACCCGCAGCTGGGCGATCTGTGGCGCATGCCGGCTAACGGCGGCACCCCGGAACAGCTGACCAACGAGGCCGCCGAGCTGCGTGGCTGGGCCTGGCTGGGCGATGGACGGCACATCGTGTTCGGCCGCCGCGTGGACAGCGAGGCGCGCCTGTACTACCTGGACGTGGAACGGCACACGCTGCGCGATGCCGGCCTGGACGATGCGCAGTGGCCGGCGGTTTCGCGGCGCGGCGACATGCTGGCCTTCGTCCATCGCCGCGCGCAGTTCGGCATGTTCCGCATGCCGGTGCAGGGCGGCAGCGCACAGCGCCTGTTCGCCTCCAGTGGGCGCGATGGCCAGCCGATGGTGGCCCCGGACGGGCGGCAACTGGTGTTCAGTTCAGACCGCTCGGGCAGCTTTGCGCTGTGGTGGGCGGACATGCAGCGCCCCGATTCGCTGCGCCCGATTGAAGGATTGCGGCCGGAAGCGCGGCAGGCCCCCGACTGGTCCACCGACAGCCGCCAGCTGCTGGTGGTCGGGCGCGATGCGCACGGACAGGCCGTGGTCTACGAAATCGCCCCGCGCGACGAGCGCCTGCAGGTACTGCCGGTGCCGGTGCAGCAACCGCTGCAGGCGCTGTACGGGGCCACGCCGGAACAGGTGCTGGTACTGGAACGCGATGACCAGCAGCGGGTGCGGCTGAGCCTGTTCGATCGCACCACCCAGCCGTGGCGCCGCCTGGCCAGCCTGGACGGCGTATCGCAGGCGCGCCTGGACCGCAGCAGTGGCCGGGTGCTGTACACCCGCCTGGCCGCCAGCGGGCTGTGGTCGATCAATCCCGACCTGGACGCGGCCAGCGTGCAGCAGGTCAGCGACGGCTGGCCCAGCCGCTGGCGCTATCGCACCTGGGCGGTGGCCGGCAATGGCCGCATCGATTACCTGGGCAGCACGGCCGATTGTTCCACCACGCTCACCCGCATGCAGGGCGGGGCGACCGAACCGGAGCGTTGCCTGGACGCGCAGCGGCTGAGCGCAGGCAACGGGCTGAGTGCCAGTGCTGACGGAAGCGACCTGTATCTGGCCCTGGCGGTGTCCGACGGTGCCGACATTGGCGTGATGCACCTGCCGGCAGCAGCGCCGACGCTGTTTCCAGCGTTTTCCAAGCTGCTGATTTTCAACGACAAAGGGCCTTCGTAACTCTTTCGTGGCGAAGTCGTAGCGATTTCGTGGCGATCTCGGCGGTTCTTCCTGACCGGCATGCACCTGATTTGGCAAAACGGTGGCCTGTACTTGGCAAATCCGTGGTGCTCCCATGCGTCAACTCTCGCTGGCCGATCGTGGCCAAACCGTCTCGCTGGACAAGGCTGTCGATGACGTGGCCCCGACCTGCCTGGGTGTTGCCCGGCTGGGCAGCCTGCAGACCGCAGGCAGCAGCTTCACCGTATGGATGCAGGTGCGTGGCACCTCGTGGGTGGAGGCCAAGGAAGGGCGCTTCCGCCTGCGCCAGGGCGAGTGGATCGCCTTCGAAAAGGAATCCCGCCCGCTGGTGCAGGCCGGCCGCAATGGGCTGTGCGTTGGCCTGAACCTGAACATCGAAGCGCTGCGCGCGCTGGCCGAGATGGCCGACTGCGGCCTGTATGCCGGTCGTGGCCAGATGAACCGCGGCGACGCCCGCGTGGCCCTGCGCCTGTGGCGCGACGCCCTGGCCAGCGGCCAGCCGGCGCAGTCGCTGCGTCCGCTGCTGCTGCACCTGGCGGGCCTGCAGCGTGGCCTGGCCGACAACGTGCAGCGTTGCCCGGGCCGCTCGCGCAGCCGCAAGCGCCAGGTGTTCGGCCGCATGCAGCGTGCCCGCCTGTACCTGGAAGGCAACAGCCACCGCGTGGTGCGCATTGGCGAACTGGCCGAGCTGACCAACTTCTCCAGCTGGTACCTGTCCAAGACGTTCCAGAGCCTGTATGAAGAAAGCCCGCAGTCGCTTTCGGCGCGCCTGCGCCTGGAGCGTGCCGCCGACCTGCTGCGCGACACCGACATGATGGTGGGCGAAGTCGCCGCCGCCAGTGGTTTCGACAACTGCTGCAGCTTCGCGCGGGCCTTCCGCGCCCGTTATGGCACGTCTGCTTCGCGGTTCCGTGAAGAGGGCGCGAAGCTCCCGCCAAAATCAGCAAAGTCTCTCGTTGGTTCGCGCAAATACAGCGCTGCAACGCAATCGTAACGTGCTGGGGTGTTTTAACACGCTACTAACACGTACCTTGGAGAGATTGATGAACGTTCGCAACCCCGCCCTGCGGCTGGGCCTGCTGCCGGCCGGCATCGCGATTGCGCTGACCCCGGCCTTCGCTTCCGCCCAGGAAGCCACTGCTGCCACCACCCTCGATCGTCTGGAAGTCACCGGCTCGCGCATCCGCTCGGTGGACGTGGAGACCTCGCAGCCGGTTCTGACCCTGAGCCACGAGGAAATCCAGCGTTCGGGTCTGGTCAGCGTTGGCGACCTCCTGCAGAACCTGTCGGTTGCCGGCACCCAGACCTTCAGCAAGGCGGCCGTGCTGGCCTCCAACCCGGAGCAGGGCGGCCAGTACGTCAGCCTCTACAACCTGGGTGAGCAGCGCACGCTGGTGCTGGTCAACGGCAAGCGCTGGAGCACCAGCCTGGCTGGCTTCACCGACATGTCCACCATCCCGACCTCGCTGATCGATCGCGTGGAAGTGCTGAAGGACGGCGCCTCGGCCATCTACGGTTCCGACGCCATCTCCGGCGTGGTCAACATCATCCTGCGCAAGAACTTCGACGGCGCAGAAGCCAGCGTCTACTACGGCCAGAACAGCCGTGGCGACGGTGCCAAGACCCAGTACAGCCTGACCCTGGGCTCGACCGGCGAGCGTTCCTCGATCGTGTTCGGCGCCAACTACACCAAGGAAGATCCGGTGTGGGCCAAGGACCGTGGCCTGACCCGCTACAGCTACGGCCAGAACCACAAGGAAGACGGCCTGAGCCCGGCCGGCCCGTGGGGCCGCTTCACCGATCCGCGTGCCGCTGGCACCGAAGGTGCAGGCTCGTACAACTCCAAGGGTGTCTGGCAGCCCAACACCTGGGTGGTCAACCACACCGGTTCGTGGGACACCCCGGTTGGCGTCGGCGCTGATTCCAGCGACTGGAACAACTACCACCTGATCGGTGAAGACGACTACTACAACGCCTCCCAGCAGATGATGCTGAACCAGGGTGGCGAGCAGAAGTCGATGTTCACCTCGGCCAGCTACGACATCAACGACAACCTGCGTCTGAAGTCGACCGCGATGTACTCCGAGCGCGATTCCAAGCGCCAGATCGCCGGCTACCCGCTCACCGGCACCTCGCAGCCGACCTTCCCGGTCGTGATCAGCAAGGACAGCCTGTACAACCCGACCGGCCAGGACATCTCCGGCTGGGGCCGTCGTATCTTCGAACTGCCGCGCATCACTGAAAACAACGTCAAGTCGCTGCACTTCGACGCGGCGTTGGAAGGCAACTTCGACTTCAACAACCGTCCGTTCGACTGGGATGTGGGCATCAACTACAACCAGTACGATGTGACCCAGATCAGCTCGGGCAACATCAACCTGCTGGCCCTGCAGAAGGCCCTGGGCCCGTCGTTCATCAACGCCGCCGGCGTCGCCCAGTGCGGCACCGCTGAGAACCCGATCGCGCTTGGCACCGGCACCGGCCAGTGCACCCCGTTCAACGTGCTGGGCGGCGCTTCGGGCGCTACCCCGGACGCGCTGGCGTACATCAACACGATCCTGAACTCGACCGCCCAGAGCAAGAGCAAGCAGTACTTCGCCAACATCACCGGTTCGCTGTTCGACATGCCGGGTGACGCAGGCGAGTTCGCCTTCGCTGCTGGCTACGAGCACCGCGAAGTGTCCGGCTTCGACAACCCGGACGCGCTGTCCTCGGCCGGTTACACCACCGACCTGGCCGCACAGGCCACCAGCGGCAAGTACAAGACCAACGAAGTCTACCTGGAGCTGATGGTCCCGCTGCTGCGTGACATGCCGGGTGCCAAGGAACTGTCGCTGGATATCGCCAGCCGTTATTCGGATTACGACAAGTTCGGCAACACCGTCAACAGCAAGTTCAGCGTCACCTGGAAGCCGATCGAAGACCTGCTGGTGCGTGCCACCTACGGTGAAGGCTTCCGTGCACCGACCCTGGACGACACCTTCGGTGGCGGTTCGCAGACCTTCGACACCTTCACCGACCCGTGTGATGCCGTGTTCGGCCAGACCGCCAACGCCGGCGTTGCCGCACGTTGCGCCGGCCAGGGCCTGGCTTCGGACTTCCGCCAGACCGACGCCGCTGGCCGTCCGGTCACCGCACGTGACGTGCAGGGCAACGCTCCGTTCAACTCGGGCGTGGGCAACGAAACGCTGCAGCCGGAAACCAGCAAGACCCGCACCGCGGGCCTGGTCTACAGCCCGAGCTTCGTTGATGGCCTGAATGTTTCGCTGGACTGGTACAAGATCACCGTCGACAACGTGATCACCGCTGTGTCGGCCAACTACGTGCTGAACCAGTGCTACCAGAACAACAACGAAGCGTTCTGCAACCAGTTCAGCCGTGACGCCACCACCGGTCAGGTCACCAGCCTGAGCCGCGGCAACGCCAACCTGGGCTCGCTGGAAACCGAAGGCTACAACTTCGGCGTGCGTTACCGCCTGCCGGAATACGCCTTCGGCACCCTGTCGTTCAACCTGGACACCAACTACCTGGTCAGCTTCCGCCAGCAGGCCACCAAGGGTGCCGAGTGGGATGACTACGCAGGCTACTGGAACTACCCGCGCGTCCGCGGCACCCTGACCACCACGTGGACCAAGGGTGACCTGTCGGCCAACTGGAGCATGCGCTACTACGGTGGCTTCCGTGACTTCTGCTACGACCAGGAAGCCGGTATCGAGTGCAACCAGCCGAACTACCAGACCGACAACGGTGGTTGGGCCGGTGGCCTGGGTGCCAACAAGAAGGGCGCGATCGTCTATCACGACATCTCGGCCACCTGGCAGGCTCCGTGGAACGGCAGCGTGACCGTCGGTGCCCGCAACGTGTTCGGCAAGACCCCGCCGATCACCTACGCGGTGACCAACGCCAGCGCCGTGCAGCTCGATCCGATGCTGGACTACGATCGTTACCTGTTCGTGCAGTACAACCAGCGCTTCTGATCCATCGAAGCCTGGAACACGCAGTACAAGGAGGGCGGACCGCAAGGTCCGCCCTCTTTCTTTGCGCGATCACCGGGTCTGCAGGCGGCATGAAAAAAGGGCAGGCCCTGCGGCCTGCCCTCGGTTTGCCTTGTTGTGCGGCGCTCAGGCCTCGCTGGGCACCAGCCCCATCAGGCCGTTGGCGTGTTCGCGCCACTGCGGCAGCTTGTTCAGCACGCCTGCACGCTGCAGGTAGTCCTCGTCCACCGGGTCGCCGTTCACCAGCGCCAGCGCCACGTGCACCGCGCCGGTCACCCAGAAGCTGCGGGTGGTCGAACGTTGCGGCTGCAGGTGGAAGGCCACGGCCTCGATGATCGGCATCGGCAGGCCCCACAGGCCCAGCAGGTAGGCGCCGGCCTCGGCATGGCCGGGCAGGGGATCGCCGCCCAGCGACGGGTCGGTACGCTCGTTGCGCACCCCCGGCAGCAGCAGGCCGATATCGGCCAGCAGTGCGGCGGTGGCACCCAGCTCGGCGCTGGATTCGGGCAGCAGGCGCGCGGCCAGGCGCGAGGCCATCAGCGCGCGCTGCTGCAGTGAATTGCGCTCGGCCGCAGACAGCGTGGGCGCGGAAAACACCTCGCTGGCCAGCACCAGGTCACGCAGCGTGGCCAGGCCCAACCGCGTTACCGCGGTGCGCAGGTCGGCAATGGTGCGGCCCTGGCTGAAGAACGCCGAGTTGGACAGCTGCAGCACCTTGGCGGCAATGGCCGGGTCGGCGGCCACCAGCTTGGCGACATCGGCGCTGTCGGTCTCGTCGTCGTGTTCCAGCGCCTGGGTCAGGCTCAGGTACAGGTGCGGCGGCGAAGGCAGCTTCTCGATGCGGCCGATGGCATCGCGCAGGCGCGGGCTGTCCAGCACTTCGCGCAGCTCTTCCAGGCTGGTCAGCGCTTCCAGCAGCACTTCCGGCGCCAGTGGCAGCGGCAGGAAGCGGTGGGCCACGCCGATCAGGCGCGCCGGCGGCGGCCGGTTGCCCTGCTGGGCATCGACCAGCGCGATACGGATGGTTTCCGGGCGCAGCGTACGGATCTGCCCCAGCAACGTGGTGGCATTGAGATCGGGCAGCTGCGGGCAGACGATCACCGCGTCCACGCCCTGCGCAGCCACCACGCTCATCGCGCTGTGGCCATCGGTGGCGGTCAACGGTTGCCAGTCTTCCCCAAGATCGGCAATGAATTCGGACAGCTCAGCCGGCAGGCTGGCTGCATCCCCTACAAGCAGAATACGCACGACACATTCCCCTGGCTGTCTCGACGATGGGCGTCGAAGACGTGTGAAGTGACGCAATTTACCTAATACGGCGCCAACAGTGATGGACCGCCGTCATGAAACGTGACCAGGATCGCTCCTGCGGGCTGCGCCGGAGCGATCCTGTTCAGGATCAGGCCTTGTTGTCCAAGTGGCGCTGGTGCGCCTCGATCAGGATCTGCTTGGCCTCGGCCGCGCCACCCCAACCGTCCAGCTTCACCCACTTGCCCTTTTCCAGATCCTTGTAGTGCTCGAAGAAGTGGCCGATGCGCTCCAGCCAGTGGCTGGACACCTGGGCGATGTCTTCCACATGGGCGTAGCCACTGAAGATCTTCGACACCGGCACCGCCAGGATCTTTTCGTCGCTGCCCGCTTCATCGCTCATCTTCAGCACGCCCACCGGACGGCAGCGCACCACCGAACCCGGCACCAGCGGCAGCGGCAGCACCACCAGCACGTCGGCCGGGTCGCCATCGCCGCACAGGGTGCTGGGCACGTAGCCGTAGTTGCACGGGTAGCGCATCGGGGTGGACAGGATGCGGTCGACGAAGATCGCGCCGGTTTCCTTGTCCACTTCGTACTTCACCGGCTCCGAGTCCTTCGGGATCTCGATGATGACGTTGATTTCTTCCGGCGGGTTCTTGCCGGGCGAGACGAGTTCCAGACCCATGGTGTGCTCCAGGTGGGGGTGTAGACGGTTAGCCCCCCATTTTATGCCTTTGCCGGGCGCTGTGCAGGGGGGGCGGTTCCCACCTGCCGCGGCGTGCATCGCCCACCGGCCGGCGCGGGTTTCCCCGATGGGCGGTCGTAACGGGCGGGCGCAGGCTGGAGCCTCGTTCACCTGGAGTGCTGACATGCGATGGATGATCGGGTGCTGCGGCGCCCTCCTGTTCTCTGCCTCGCTGCCCGGCCTGGCGCGCGGGCTGCATGTGGATCTGATCGACTACCCCCATCCCGAAGCCAACTGGGACCGTGCCTTCGATCTGGAAGCCGCGCTGGCCCGCGAGTTCTCTGCGCTGTGCGCCGATACCCTGTGCGAGGGCGACTACAGCAACTACCGGGTCATGCAGTTCCGCTGCGCGGTGCTGGCCGCGCGCGGCACCGTGCAACGCTGCGTCTGGGTGGTTGCCGCCAGCGAACTGTCAGTGCAGGCCGATACCGGCCTGGTGCAGGTGGACAACGGGCGCTGGGCCTGCACGGTGCCGCTGCAGCCGGGCGTGCCCGTGGAAGCGTTCCATGCCGCGCTGGCGGCGCCGGGTGGTTTGACCGCGCCGTTGCCCGGCGTTGGCCACGGCCTGTTCGAGGGCTTGGCTGCCTGCCTGCAGCGGCAGGGAAGGGTGGGCTGATGCGCATGCTGCTTGCCCTTGCGCTGTGCGCGGGAATGCTGCTGGCTGGCCCTGTCCAGGCCGCCGGGCCCTACGTTGATGCACGCCAGTACCCGACGTCTGCGGCCGGCCACGAGCGTTTCCTGGCCGCCGAACGCGCGCTCGAACGCGGTTTCGACGACGTCTGTGGCGATACCTTCTGCGAAGGGCAGTACTACAACCTCTGGGCCATGCGCCTGCGCTGCTCCGTGCATTCCGGCTCCGGCGTGCTGGCCGGCTGCATCTGGACCTTTGCCGGTAGCGATACCCGCGTGCGCGGCGACGGCCGCTTCGACGTGGACCAGGGCGCCTTTGCCTGCGCGTTGCCGATCGCAGCCGGTACGCGGCTGGAAGATGTGCTGCGCGCCTGGGAGGCGGCACCGGTCAGAGAGGCCATCCATGTGCCGGTGCCGGGCATGCCCGGCAGCGTGTACGAGGCACTGACCGACTGCCTGTGATTGATGTGCCCGGCAATGCAAACGTGATTTATTCTCATCAACGGAGTAGCATGCGCGCCGCCCCTGTCTGCCCCCACCGCGCATGCCCTCCAATGCTGCCACGCTTACCGAACTGCTGATCCGCGAACGGCCGGCGCTGCTGCGCCGCGTGCAGCGCATCCTGGGCAGCGAAAGCAGCGCCGAGGACGTGATCCAGGCCGTGTGGTTCAAGGCCCGCGGCGTGGACAGCCAGCAGACCATCGACAACCCGCGCGCCTATCTGTACCGGCTGGCCATCAACCTGGCCACCGATCACGGCCGCGAGGCCACCCGTCGCAACCGTCTGCTGGCCGATCACTACCTGTGGCAGGACGAGGACACCGTGTCCACCGAATCGCAGGTGATGGCACAGGACGAACTGCAGCGCGTGCTGGAAGTGGCCGGCCATCTGCCTGAGCCCACGCGCACCATCTTCCGCCTGAACCGGCTGCAGGGCCTGACCCAGGCCGAAATCGCCCGGCGCCTGGCGGTGTCGGTCACCACCGTCGAGAACCACATACGCTCCGCGTTGCAGCGGCTGGCCTGGGCCCGCGAAGGCCGATGATGGATCGGCTTGGGGCCGGCCCGCCCGCAGACGTCTTCCCTGCAGTGGCGTGCCTGCCACCCTGCACCCTGCCACGCGCGTGAACGCGCCCACCCGCCAGCCCATGAGCCCGCACCTGCCGACATCTTCCGCCCACGATGCTGCCCTGGCCGAGCAGGCCCGCGACTGGATTGCCTGGTTGGCGGCCGGCGAGCTGTGTGATGCGCGCATGCAGGCCTTCGAGCACTGGCTGCAGCAGCCGGGCCATCGCCGTGCGTTCGAGCACGAGCGTCGGCTGTGGCGCAGCCTGGGGCCGCCCCCGGTGTGCGCGCCGGTCGCGCTGCCGCGTCGGCGCCCGCGGCGTCTGCGCTGGGCGATGGCCGCCGCCGCCGCGGTGGCGCTGCTGGTGGTGTGGCCCGATGCCTGGCTGCGCCTGCAGGCCGACCACCGCAGCCAGCAGTTCGTGCAGGACGTGCGCCTGCCCGACGGCAGTCGCGCCGTACTCGACGCCGACAGCGCCATTGCCGTGCGCTTCGACGCGACGGCACGGCAGATCGAACTATTGCGTGGCCGTGCCTGGTTCGAGGTGACGGCCGATGCCCAACGACGCTTCAGTGTGTCGGCTGGCAATGGCGTGGTGGAGGACATCTCCACGGCATTCACCGTGGAACGGCAGGGCGATGGTGCGCAGACCGAAGTGGGGCAGGGGCAGGTGCGCGTGGCCAGCCCCGCCGATGGTGGCTGGACCTACCTGCGCGCCGGGCAGCGCGCGTCCTATGGCGGGCACAGCGGCGTGCAGCGCCTGGCAGACGCCGATACCGACAGCATTGGCAGTTGGCGCCGCGGCGAACTGCTGCTGCAACAGACCCCGGTGGCCGAGGCGATTGACCGCCTGGGCCGCTACCGCAGCGGCCCGACCTTCGTACGCGGCGATCTGTCATCGCTGCCGCCGATCAGCGCGGCCCTGCGCATCGACCGCCCCGAGCAGGCATTGGACACGCTGGCGGCCACCGCCGGCCTGCGGGTGACCCGCTGGCCGCTGGGCGTGGCCATCGTCCATCCGTAGATCCACGCCATGCGTGGATGAACCTGCCGACAACCCCGCAGCCACGCACGGCGTGGATGAATTCACCTTGGGGTTCCGCTCACCCCATCCGTCTTACTCCACGAACGTACCCGCCGCCGCCACGTACGTCGTTGTGTCCGCGCGCTGTGCGGATGACGCCGCGTCCGCGGTAACGCTCTCCTGACAGGTTTCCCATGTACGACTTCTCAAGCCGTGGCCGTCGGCCGCGTCCGTCCCGCCTGTGCATCGCGCTGCTGGCTGCCGGCCTGGCCGCCACCGCGCCTGCCGTCTTTGCCCAGTCCGCACCGCGCGGCGCCGACTCCGCCGTGCAGCGCTTCGACATTCCTGCCCAGTCGCTGGATGAAGCACTGCGCAGCTACATGCGCCAGTCCGGCGTGCAGGTGGCCTATGCCGCAGCGCTCACCGCCGGGCGCACTTCGCAGGCGGTCAGTGGCAACCTGCCGGCCAGCCAGGCGCTGTCGCAGCTGCTGCAGGGCACCGGTCTGCTGGCGCGCCCGGTGAGCCCCGATGCGGTCATCCTGGAAGCTGGCGCGCCGCTGCAGGCCGGCGATGATGTGATCGTGACCGACACGCTCAGCGTGGCCGGCGACCCGGTGCAGGGCGGTGCGGTCAGTGATGAAGCACGCCTGCTCGACAGCTACCGCACGGTGGGCTCGACCAGCACGATCAACCGCACCACGCTGGAACGCTTCCGCGGCACCTCCACCGGTGACATCGTAAAGGGCGTGGCCGGCGTAACCGCCGGTGATCCGCGCGTCGGCAACGGCTTCGACGTCAACATCCGCGGCATCCAGGGCCAGAGCCGGGTACCGGTCATCATCGACGGCGGCCAGTCCAGCATGGATACCTATCGCGGCTATGCCGGCCAGTCGCAGCGCACCTACCTCGACCCCGACCTGATCTCGCGGCTGACCATCACCAAGGGCCCCAGCCTGCAGGCCAATGCCTCCGGCGGCATCGGCGGCGTGGTGGAAATGGAAACGCTGAACGTGGACGACGTGCTGCGCGAAGGCCGCGACGTGGGCGTGCGCGTGCGCGGCGGCCTGGCCAACGGCAGCGCCAACAACCTGCCGGCCTACGATGCCGCCCCGCGCAGCGACCGCAGCGCCACCGGCAGCCAGTTCTTCAACGTGGCCGCGGCCGGCCACTGGGATCGCTTCGATCTGGTGGCCGCGTACGCCTACCGCGACAATGGCAATTACTTCTCCGGCAAGCACGGCTACGACGATTTCCCGCAGACCCGGCGCACGCTGGCGCCGCTGAACCCGCCGCGCACCGAAGTCTTCAACACCTCCTCGCGCTCGGAATCGGCGCTGCTGAAGGGCACCTGGCGCATTGATGATGCGCAGACCCTGGAACTGGGCTACCGCCGCTACGAGGGCACCGCCGGCGAGATCATGGCCTCGCAGATCATCCGCGTGGACCGCGACCGCGTACCGCAGTGGGACCCGGGCCACGTGGACATGGACAGCTACAGCGCGCGCTACCGTTTCAACCCGGACAGCGACAAGGTCGATCTGCGCGTGAACGCCTGGTACACCGACGCCGACAGCGTGATGTACAACAGCCTGACCGGCATCACCCCGTGGTACTTCGACCGCCACACCGAGTGGTACGACGCGCCCAGCTTCAGCGGCAACCCCGGCTACAAGGATGCCTACCGCAACCCGCTGCGGCAGAAGCGCTTCGGCCTGGACGCCAGCAACACCTCGATCTTCGAGACCGGCGCGGGCCGTTTCACCCTGGATTACGGCCTGTCCTACAGCGATGAAGACATCGGGCCGGGCAGCTCCGGCCCGATCATGGAGGACGACCTGGTCAACAACCGCTTCCTGCGCAATGCCTGGCGCAAGGAATACAGCGCCGTGGCCGCGCTGAAGTGGGAGCCCAACGAACACTGGGAACTGATGGCCGGCGGCCGCTGGAACCGCGTGGACGTGCACGACCGCAACCGCCTGGCCACCGTCGAAGCCTATGAAGTGCAGGGCCAGTACCGCTACACCGAGCTGCTGAACGGCAACCCGGCGCTGCCGTCGTGGCGCGCGCAGCGCATCGCGCTGCTGAACTGGTACCCGGACGCCAACGGCAACTTCACCCAGGCCTCGCTGCTGGCTTCGCCGTACAAGAAAGGCACGGTGGCCGATCTGGGCGGCTGGAACTTCTACGATGCCGACGCCCCGGAGGACTACGAAGTGCCGGTCAGCTGGACCTGGTCGCAGCCGATCCGCCGCCGTGACAGCGCGTTCTCGCCCACCGCCAGCGTGGCGTTCCGCTTCAGCGAAGACGCCATGATCTACCTGAAGTACGCCGAAGGCACCAAGCTGCCCAGCCTGTTCGAAACCACGCTGGGGCTGTTCACCGCCGCACGGCCGGTGGCGGAACTGAAGCCGGAAACCGCACACAGCTGGGAGCTGGGCGCCAGCACCATCCACCACGACCTGTTCACCGCCGGCGATCGTCTGGCGCTGAAGCTGGCCTACTTCGATACCCGCATCGACGATCTGATCACCCGCGACTACCGCACGCTGTCGGCCGGGCTGATCCGCAACATCGACCGCTTCAAGGTGTCGGGCATGGAGTTCCAGTCCAGCTATGACAGCGGCACGCTGTTTGCCGATCTGTCCGCGCATTACTACTTCAAGGCCAAGACCTGCGCGCCGGACATTGCCGCCGAACGCCGCGCCTATGGCGTGCAGCGGAAGAACGCCGAACTGGCGGCCACCCCGGATTGTGTTGACGGCGGTTTCGAAGGGTCCTACACCAACACGCAGAACCCGCCGCGCTACATGGTCAACCTGACCCTGGGCTCGCGCCTGTTCGACGAGCGCCTGACGTTCGGCACCCGCGTGGTGCACAACGCCGGCCCGATCAGCAAGCTGGACAAGGAGTGGAACGTGGGCCTGTCGGCCATCCAGCAGCTGTACCGTCCCACCACCCTGGTGGACGTGTTTGCCAGCTGGGTGTTCAACGACCAGCTGTCGGTGGAAGCGAACGTGGACAACCTGACCGATCGCTACTACCTGGACCCGCTTGCCCTGGGCGTGATGCCGGCCCCGGGCCGCACCGCACGCCTGGCGGTGACCTGGCGGTATTGACCGGCCGGGCAACGTCGGGGTCGGATCCCTTTCCTGTGGAAAGGGCTCTGACCCCGGCCTGCGCGCTTACAGACCGCGCGCAGCCTTCACCGCATCTTCGTGCAGCGCCTCGTTCAGCTCGTCAACCACGGTGGTCCAGGCCGCGTCCGCTTCCAGCGATTCGGCCAGGAACTGGCGCTGCGCATCATTCCAGTACGGCGCGTCCACCACTTCCACTTCGGTGGCCAGCTGGTGGCTGCCGATGAACTGGGCGATGCCTTCGGCGCTGGCATCCAGGCCCAGCTGCAGGAACAGATTGGTCATGCGCGGTTCGGTGGTGATCATGGTCGTTACCTGGCGGGTTGGGAACCTGCATTATCGACGCTTGCGCGCTTGGGGAAATCCCCCGTTCAGACGTCTACTGCACGACGCTTCCCCGGGTTCCCTGCATGACCGCCTCCGTGACCTCCGAAACCAGCCGCAGCGTGCGGCTCAAGACCGCCACCCGTGACAGCCACGGTGCGCTGGACAAGCGCATCATGGCCGGCGATATCTTCGCCAATCGCAGCAACTTCGCCCGTTTCCTGCGCGTGCAGTACCGCTTCCACCGCAGCATCGACGCGCTGTATGCCAACCCCGCGCTGGATGCGCTGCTGCCGGACCTGCACGAGCGCCGCCGCCTGCAGCAGGTGCGGCGCGACCTGCAGGATCTGGAACAGACGCTGCCCGGTGCCGATATCGCCGCGCTGGGCGATGACCTTTCCCTGCCGGCCGCGCTGGGCTGGCTGTACGTGGCCGAGGGATCCAACCTGGGCGGTACGGTGCTGTACAAGATGGCCGCTGCGCTGGGGCTGGACCGCGACTTCGGCGCGCGCCACCTGGCCGCACACCCCGACGGCGCGGCGCGCCACTGGCGCGAATTCACTGCTGCGTTGGATGCGGTGGTGTTGACCGCCGAGCAGGAGCAGCAGGTGATCGACGCCGCCGACACGGCGTTCCGCAGCGTGCATGGCCACGTCGAACGGGAGTTCTGCTGATGCCTGGGCGGCCGCTGCAGGCCAGCGCCTGATGCGCTGGCTGTGGTTCGCACTGGGCTGGCTGATGGTGGGGCTGGGGGTGATCGGCGCGCTGCTGCCGGTGATGCCCACCACCATCTTCCTGATCCTGGCGGTGGGCTGTTTCGCACGCAGTTCGCCGAAGTTCGAGCAGCGCCTGCTGGCCCACCCACGCTACGGCCCGTCGCTGCGCCTGTGGCGTGAACAGGGCGCGGTGTCGCGCAAGGGCAAGGCTTTTGCCAGCGCCGGCATGGCGGTTGGCTTTGCCTTGTTCTGCTGGGGTGCACACCCCTCCTGGCGCCTGCTGCTGGGCGTCGGCCTGTTCTTTGCGCTCAGCGCCGGCTATGTGCTCAGCCGCCCGGCGCCGCGCCCCGATCCCACGCCGCGCCTGCAGATGGACGCGGCCGACCTGCGTGCCGGCCGCCGCCGCGCCGCCCCTGATGCTGATGGACGTAACGACGATGCTGCCTGCTGACCTGGCCCCGATGGCCCCCTCTACGCTGACTCCCTGGGCCATGTACCTGGCCGCCGACATGGTGGTCAAAGCGGTGATGATTGCCCTGGCGCTGGCCTCGCTGGCCACCTGGACCGTGCTGCTGGCCAAGGGCTGGGAACTGCAGCGCCAGGCCCGCGCGCTGCGCGCTGCGCGTACGCGGCTGCTGGCTGCGCCGCAGCTGCCTGCAGACCCGCAGGACGCCACCCTGGGGCAGGGCACGGCCGCCGCCATGCTGCTGGCCGCCCGCACCGAACTGCAGTTGTCCGCCGGGCTGGCTGACCGTGCAGGCATCAAAGAACGCGTGGCCTCGCGCCTGGACCGCATCGAACTGGACACCGCGCGCATGCAGCGCCGCGGTATCGGCGTGCTGGCCAGCATTGGTGCAGTGGCGCCCTTCGTGGGCCTGTTCGGCACGGTGTGGGGCATCATGAACAGCTTCATCGGCATTGCCCACAGCAACACCACCAACCTGGCCGTGGTGGCACCGGGCATTGCCGAGGCCTTGCTGGCCACCGCGCTGGGGCTGGTGGCCGCGATTCCGGCGGTGCTGGTCTACAACCACTTCAGTCGCGTGCTGGCCGGCCTGCGCGGCCTGCTGGGCGATCTGTCGGCGGGCGTGCAGCAACTGGTCTCGCGTGATCTGGACCGCGCTGCGCAGCGCGGCATCGGCTGAGGCAGGCATGGCGATCAGGACCGCGTCCGAGTGTGACGATACGCCGGAAGAAGCACACGAAATCAATGTCACGCCCTTCATCGACGTGATGCTGGTGCTGCTGATCATCTTCATGGTGGCCGCACCGCTGGCCACCGTGTCGGTGCCAGTGCAGTTGCCGACCAGCAGCGCGCAGGCCGTGCCCAGCGAGCAGGCACCGGTGTATGTGACCGTGCAGGCCGATCTGTCGCTGCGCGTGGGCGAGCAGGCGGTCACGCGCGAGGGTCTGGCAGCGGCGCTGCAGGCCGCGACCGGGGGTGACACCGGGCAACGCATCCATCTGCGCGCCGATAAACAGGTGGCCTACGGTGAGCTGATGGCCACGCTGGATGCGCTGCGCGCTGCCGGCTACCTGAAAGTGGCGCTGGTCGGGCTGGAGCAGGGCGCCCGATGAGCGGACTGCGGCGCTGGGCGACCAGCCTGGCGATCGTGCTGCTGGCACATGCGCTGTTGATCGGCGTGGCCTGCTGGTGGGCGGCACGCGTATCGGTGCAGCCCCCCGTGGCGGCGCCGGCGGCCTTGATGCTGGAACTGGCGCCGATGGCACAGGCCCCGCCTGTGCCGCCGCGCGAGGTCGCCAGCGGGCCGCTGCAGCAGCAACAGCAGCGGCAGGCAACGAAGCCGGTGCAGCACCAACAGCCGCAGGTGCCCGTGCAGCCGCAGGGTGATCTGCCGCCGCCGCGCGCGCCGCAGCCACGCCCGTCGCCGGACACCGCCGATGCCAACGTCGCGCAGACCAGCGCGCCGCCGCAGGTCGCCGCCGATGCAGGGACGCGTTACGCCGCGCCGCAGACCACGGCGGGGCAGCCCAGTACCGCCAACGCCACCTGGCAGGGTCTATTGCTGGGCCATCTGCAGCAGCACCGGCGCTATCCACGGCAGTCCGAACGCCTGCGCCAGCAGGGTGTTGCGTACGTGCGTTTCGCGGTGTTCCGCGATGGCCGGGTGACCGCGGCGCGCATTGAACGCAGCAGTGGCCACGCGCTGCTGGACCAGGAAACGCTGGACACCGTTGCGCGCGCCAGCCCGGTTCCGGCGCCGCCGGCGGAGGTGGCCGGCGACCCGGTGCAGGTGATGGTGCCGGTGTCGTTCTTCCTGCGCGGTCGCTGACCGCATCCACGCATGGCGTGGATCTACTGCGGGGTCGGATCCGCCGGGGTCGGATCCCTTTCCGCCGGTAGAGTCGAGCTTGCTCGACTGCTCTTGCCGGCAAGGCCAAAAGCAGTCGAGCAAGCTCGACTCTACACGTCGGTTCCCGCAGGGCGTTACAGCAGCGGCACTAGCAGCAGCGCCACGATGTTGATGATCTTGATCAGCGGATTGATCGCCGGCCCGGCGGTGTCCTTGTACGGATCACCTACGGTATCGCCGGTCACCGCGGCCTTGTGCGCCTCGCTGCCCTTGCCGCCGAAGTGGCCATCCTCGATGTACTTCTTGGCGTTGTCCCAGGCGCCGCCGCCGGTGGTCATGGAAATGGCCACGAACAGGCCGGTCACGATGGTGCCGATCAGCAGGCCGCCCAATGCGCGTGGCCCCAGCAGCAGGCCGACCACCACCGGTACGGCCACCGGCAGCAGCGAGGGCACGATCATTTCGCGGATGGCCGAGCGGGTCAGCATGTCCACCGCTTTGTCGTACTGCGGCTTGCCGGTGCCCTGCATGATGCCGGGGATGTCGCGGAACTGCCGGCGCACTTCCTCCACCACCGCGCCGGCTGCGCGGCCGACCGCCTCCATCGCCATCGCGCCGAACAGGTAGGGAATCAGGCCGCCGATCAGCAGGCCGATGATCACCGTGTGGTCGCTCAGGTCGAAGCGGAATTCCTGGCCGGGATTGGCGGCCTGCAGGTTGTGGGTGTAGTCGGCGAACAGCACCAGCGCGGCCAGGGCCGCCGAGCCGATTGCATAGCCCTTGGTGACGGCCTTGGTGGTATTGCCCACCGCATCCAGCGGATCGGTGATGTCGCGGATCTCCGAGGGCAGCTCGGCCATTTCGGCAATGCCCCCGGCGTTGTCGGTGATCGGACCGTAGGCGTCCAGGGCCACGATCATGCCGGCCATCGACAGCATCGCGGTGGCGGCGATGGCGATGCCGTACAAGCCGGCCAGCGCGTAGGCGCCCCAGATTGCCGCACAGACGGCTACCACGGGCAGGGCGGTGGATTTCATCGAAATGCCGAGGCCGGCGATGATGTTGGTGCCATGGCCGGTGGTCGAGGCCTGCGCCACGTGCTGCACCGGCTTGTACTGGGTGCCGGTGTAGTACTCGGTGATCCACACGATCAGACCGGTCAGCACCAGGCCGATCAGCGCGCAGCCGTACAGGGCAATCGGCCCGTGCACGTTGTCGCTCATCAGCCCGGTGGTGATCGGATAGAACGCGATGGCCGCCAGCACGCCGGACACGATCACGCCCTTGTAGAGCGCGCCCATGATCGAGCCGCCTGGCTTGACCTTCACGAACAGCGCACCGATGATCGACGCGATGATCGACACGCCGCCCAGCACCAGCGGATACAGCACCGCGTTGGCGCCGGCTTCGCTCAGCATCAGGCTGCCCAGCAGCATGGTGGCGATGACGGTGACCGCGTAGGTTTCGAACAGGTCGGCGGCCATGCCGGCGCAGTCGCCCACGTTGTCACCCACGTTGTCGGCGATCACCGCGGAGTTGCGCGGGTCATCCTCGGGAATGCCGGCTTCCACCTTGCCGACCAGATCGGCGCCGACGTCGGCGCCCTTGGTGAAGATGCCGCCACCCAGCCGCGCGAAGATCGAGATGAGCGACGAGCCGAAGGCCAGGCCCACCAGGGCGTGCAGGGCCTGGTCCATCGGCAGCCCCAGCCGCAGCAGCAGCGCGTAGTAACCGGCCACGCCCAGCAGGCCAAGGCCGACCACCAGCATGCCGGTGATCGCGCCACCACGGAACGCCACGTCCATCGCTGCGCTGATGCCGTGGCGCGCCGCTTCGGCCGTGCGCACGTTGGCCCGCACCGAGACATTCATGCCGATGTAGCCGGCCGCACCGGACAGGACCGCACCGACGGCAAAGCCGATGGCCGTGTACCAGCTCAGGAACACGCCCACCAGCACGAACAGCACCACGCCGGCCACGCCGATGGTCAGGTACTGGCGGTTCAGATAGGCGCGCGCGCCTTCCTGGATCGCCGTTGCAATGGCGACCATGCGTTCGTTGCCGGTGGGTTGGCGCAGGATCCAGCGCGCCGAGACGATGCCAAACAGGATGGCGAGGACAGCGCAGCCCAGCGCCAGTGACAGCCCATGACGTTCCAGCATTAGACCCCTCCGCAGATTGGATGATGAGCATCCAGTGGCGATGAACTTCACCACGAAGGGGACGACGGGCTGCAGCCTGGAACCAACCCGTGCCGACCATGGCGGTCGTCCAACGTATGGCGGTGTTCAGCATTCCCTGGTGCCCGCAGTATGCGTCCCTCTGCGCCCGGATGGTAGCGCCGGGCCATGCCCGGCGAGCGCAGCGGCGCGCGTTGTGACCCGCCGGCCCCCGCCCTTTGCACCCCGTTAAGCCACGCTCTGCAAGCCTGCGCACAGTCCCGTAGGAGAACTCCCATGCGCCTTCCCCTGTTGATGATCGCCGTGCTGGCCCCTGCATTGCCGGCGCTCGCGGCCGAAACCCCGGAACTGCAGCGCGCCGTGGGTGCACCGCAGGCCGTGGGCGCCACGCACACGCTGCGGCAGATTCCCGAAGCCTGTGCGCGGCTGGAAGGCGCCTTCACCGGCCAGGCGGCCGAGCCGTACCGCTTCGCCGCGGTGCGCACCAGCGAGCAGTGCCAGCCACGCGCGCGCTTCGTCGATTACGCCAAGGCGCAACCCAGTGCGGACAAGGGCTGGAAGCTCAATGATGTGATCCGCGTGCCCAATGCCGCCTGCCCGGCGCAGCAGGCCGTGGTGCGGGTGTGGCGCCTGCCGGTGAACAACACCCAGGCGCTGGATGGCCAGGGCCAGTCGCGCATCTATCTGGAAGAGGCGAAGAAGCAGGCCGCCGCCGGCAAGATCCCGCAGGTGACGATGTTCGCCGCGCAGCTGCAGATGGAAGGCAAGGCCTGCCCGTAGACCGCGGGGTCAGAGCCCGTTGCAGGCAACGGGATCCGACCCCGGTTCGGTACCGGCTTCTAGCCTTCGAACGCGGGCAGCTTCTTCTTCACCGCCACGTTCTTCAGCGTTACGTACTTGGGCAGGCCATCGCTGCCATAGGGCAGCGGCGCTTCGCCCTTGATCAGCGGCGACAGGTAAGCGCGCGCCTTGGCGGTGATGCCGAAGCCATCGCGGCGGATGAAGCCGACCGGCATCTTTTTCTCATGGTTGGCGATCTTCGACAGTGGTGCCGCTTCGATCTTCCAGCGGTAGGGCGCATCGCTGCTGCGCACGATCACCGGCATCACCCCGTTCTGGCCCTTCAGCGCCAGCTGCACGGCCGCCTTGCCCACCGCCTGCGCCTGTTCCCAATCGGTCTTGCTGGCCAGGTGGCGGGCCGAACGCTGCAGGTAGTCGGGCAGTGCCCAGTGCACCTTCAGGCCCAGCTGGTCCTTCACCCGGCCCGCCAGGTGCGCGGCCACGCCGCCCAGCTGTGAATGCCCGAACGAATCCTTGCTGCCGCCGGCATCGGCCACGAAGCGACCGTCGGCGGTGGCGATGCCTTCGGAGGCCACCACCACGCAGTAGCCCACCCGTTCCACCACCGCCTTCACCTTGGCCAGGAACGCGGCCTCGTCGTAGGCGCGCTCGGGCAGCAGGATGATGTGCGGGGCTTCGTCCTCGCCATTGCCGGCCAGGCCGGCAGCGGCGGCCAGCCAACCGGCATGGCGGCCCATCGCCTCGTAGATGAACACCCGGGTGGAGGTCTCGGCCATGGCCGCCACGTCCAGCGCCGCCTCGCGCACCGACACGGCGGTGTACTTGGCCGCCGAACCGAAGCCTGGGCAGGTATCAGTCACCGCCAGATCGTTGTCGATGGTCTTGGGCACGCCGATGCAGGTCAGGTCATAGCCCGACGCCTTGGCCAGCTGCGAAACCTTCAGCGCGGTGTCGGCCGAATCGTTGCCGCCGTTGTACAGGAACCAGCGCACATCGTGGGCGCGCAGCACCTCCAGCAGGCGGTCATAGCGGGCGCGGTCGGCGTCGAGGGATTTCAGCTTGAAGCGGCACGAGCCGAAGGCGCCGCCCGGGGTGTGGGCCAGCGCGCGGATGGCCGCGGCACTTTCCTTGCTGGTGTCGATCAGCTCTTCGCGCAGGGCACCGAGGATGCCGTTGCGCGCCGCCAGGACCTTGATGCCCTTGGCCCGGGCCTGCTCGATCACGGCCGCCGCCGAGGCATTGATGACAGCGGTGACGCCGCCAGACTGGGCGTAGAGGAGGGTGCCGTTGCGCATGCTTCTACCTGCTGGTACGAGTGGACATTGCAGGGACATTACCCGGATGCGGTAAAGTGGCGCTATTGCGGTGCAGCGATACCGGCCCGTCCGGTGCGCGAACCTTCTTTGTTTTCAACACGTTGGAGTCAGGTCAATGCGATTGGTTCTGTTGGGACCGCCCGGTTCGGGCAAGGGGACGCAGGCGACGCGCCTGAAGGAAAAGCTGGGCATCGCCCACATTTCGACCGGTGACATGCTGCGCGCTGAAATCGCCGCGGGCTCGGAACTGGGCAAGCAGGCCAAGGCGGTGATGGATGCCGGCAACCTGGTGTCGGACGACATCCTGCTGGGCATGCTCGAGTCGCGCCTGACCCAGGCCGATGTCGCCAAGGGCTTCATCCTGGACGGCTACCCGCGCAACGTGGCCCAGGCCAATGCGATGGACGGCCTGCTGGCCAAGATCGGCAAGCCGCTGGACGCCGTCGTGCAGCTGGACGTGGCCACCGAGCTGCTGGTCGAGCGCATTGCCGGCCGTGCCCAGGAGCAGGGCCGTGCCGACGACAACCCCGAATCGGTGCGCCAGCGCCTGCAGGTCTACAACGACCAGACCGCCCCGGTGGTCGACTTCTACGCCGGCCGTGGCACCCTGGCCCGCGTCGATGGCGTGGGCGAGCTGGACGAGATCGAAGCCCGCATCCTGGCAGCGATCCAGCACTGAATCCGTCGGGCCGGCCATGCCGCCGGCCCCTTCGGGTACAAAAACACAGGCCTGATCCTTGCGGATCAGGCCTGTGTCGTTTCATAGGCGCCAGCGGAAGGCTTGCTCAAGGCCCCGCAGCATGAGCTCCCTTGGGGATGGCCTCTTGGGGAGTAGGACCGGTTCGGGTACTGCGGCTGGCGTTCTGAATTGTGTACGGGTTCACATAACATCGCTATCAGGAATTCCCCGACAGACGATTGGACTTTTCTCATAGTGGATGTAGGACTTGTCTGACCCTGATGCTGACAATGGCCCGATACAGCCGTGATCGGTCACAATCCCCGCTCATGAGCAACGTACATATCCTTGCAATCGCCGGCACCTTCATGGGCGGCGTGGCCGCGCTGGCGCGGGAACTGGGCCATGCGGTCAGCGGCAGCGACCAGGCCATCTACCCGCCCATGTCCACCCAGCTGGAACAGCTGGGCATCACCCTGGACCAGGGCTACCGGGCCGACAGCGTGCCTGCGGGCACCGACCAGGTCGTGGTGGGCAATGCCCTGTCGCGCGGCAACCCGGCCGTGGAAGCGGTGCTGGACCAGGGCCAGCGCTACATCTCCGGCGCGCAGTGGCTGGCCGAACAGGTGCTGCCGGGGCGTGACACCCTGGCCGTGGCCGGCACCCACGGCAAGACCACCACCACCACCATCCTCACCTGGCTGCTGGAAAGCGCCGGGCGCGCGCCGGGCTTCCTGATCGGCGGCGTTGCCGAAGATTTCGGCGTATCGGCGCGGGTAGGCCAGGGCCGCGAATTCGTGGTCGAGGCCGACGAGTACGACACCGCCTTCTTCGACAAGCGCAGCAAGTTCGTGCATTACCGGCCGCTGGTGGCGATCCTCAACAACCTTGAGTACGACCACGCCGACATCTTCCCCGACGTGGCCGCGATCCAGCGCCAGTTCCACCACCTGGTGCGCACCGTGCCCGCGCGCGGTCGCCTGATCGTGAACGGCGAGGACCGCTACCTGGCCGAAGTACTGGCGATGGGCTGCTGGACCCCGGTCGAGCGCTTCGGCTTCGACCCGTCGCTGGAATGGCATGCCGAACTGCTGGCCGCCGATGGCAGTGCCTTCCGCGTGCACCACCGCGGCCAAGCGCTGGGGGATGTGCAGTGGTCGCTGCTGGGCCGCCACAACGTGCTCAACGGGCTGGCCGCGCTGGCCGCCGCGCATGCCGTGGGCGTGGCCCCGGCCAAGGTCATTCCGGCCCTGGCGCGCTTCAGCAGCGTCAAGCGCCGCATGGAAGTGATCGGCAGCTACGACGGCATCACCATCTACGACGATTTCGCCCACCACCCGACCGCGATCGCCACCACCCTGGAAGGCCTGCGCGCCAAGGTCGGCGATGCACGCATCGTGGTGGCCATGGAACCGCGCAGCAATTCGATGCGGCTGGGCGCCCATTCGCAGGCGCTGGCGCCGTCGCTGGCGCTGGCCGACGAAGTGGTGTTCCTGCACCGCCCGGAACTGGCCTGGGACGCCGCCGCGGTGATCGCCGCGGTACGCGGCACCGCGCACGCGGTGCCCGATACCGACGCGCTGCTGGCCCGCCTGCAGGCCGACGTGCGCAGCGGCGACCACGTGGTGTTCATGTCCAACGGCGGCTTCGACGCCGCGCCGCGCCGGCTGCTGGCCGCGCTGCAGGGCCGATGAGCGCCGATACCGCGCTGCCGCTGTTCCCGCTGCACACCGCGCTGGTGCCGGGCGCGGTGCTGGGCCTGCGCGTGTTCGAACGGCGCTACCTGGACCTGGTGCGCGACTGCGGGCGCAGCGGCGAAGGCTTCGGCGTGTGCCTGATCCTGGACGGCCAGGAAGTGGGTGAGCCGGCCATCCCGGCCGCTTACGGCGTGCAGGTGCGCATCGAGGATTTCGACGTGGGCGCCGACGGCGTGCTGCAGCTGCGGCTGCGTGGCACCCGCCGCTTCCACGTCGAGCGCACGCGGGTGCGTGACAACGGCCTGGTGGTGGCGGACGTACGCTGGTGCGACGAGGATCCCGATGACGAGCTGCGGCCGCAGCACGCGCTGCTGGCCACCGTGCTGGGGCACATCATCGAACAGGCCGGCGAGGCCTATGCACCGGCCACGCCGGCGCTGCTGGACCAGGCCAGCTGGGTGGGCTGGCGCCTGGCCGAACTGCTGCCGCTGGCCGAACAGCAGCGCCTGCAGCTGCTGCAGCTGGACGACCCGCACCAGCGCCTGCAGCAGCTGCTGGGCTGGATGCCGTAAACCGCGGCGTTTGGTAGGTGCGCACCTTGGTGCGCACGCTCGGCCTGCCATCCACGCATGGCGTGGATCTACCGGATGCCGTAGAGGCCTGCGTTCGGTAGGTGCGCACCTTGGTGCGCACGCTCTGCGTGCCATCTACGCATGGCGTAGATCTACCGGATGCCGTAAAGCCCTGCGTTTGGTAGGTGCGCACCTTGGTGCGCACGCTCGGCGTGCGATCCACGCATGGCGTGGATCTACCGGATGCCGTAAAGCCCTGCGTTTGGTAGGTGCGCACCTTGGTGCGCACGCTTTGCCATGCCCGGCGGACGCATCACGGCTGCGTCTGCAATCTCAACACCGGCAACCCGGTTTCGCGGTGCACATCCTCGCGCTGCGGCAGGCCCTGCACGGCGTCCTTCACTGCGTTGAACGCCGGATCGACGCCGCGCACCGGGTGCCACATGCCGATCCACTCGAAGTGCCGTTCATAGCGCAGGGTCTGCGCACTGCCCAGCCAAAGCGGCACCGCGCCGGGCTGCAGCTGCATCGGCGCCGGCCACAGGCGCAGCACGTAGCGCTCATCCGGGCGCGCGCCCTGGCGCACCATCAACAGCGCTTCCACCCGCGTATCCAGCGTGGCCGGCAGCACCGGCAGCTGCTCGGCGCCGGTGTTCTTGTCCAGCATCAGCAGCGCTTCTTCCCAGCCGGCCTGGGCCTGCACCTGCCAGCCGCGGGCTTCAAGCTGGGCCTGCAGCGGTGCCAGCGGGCCAGCCACCTGCACATCCAGCGGCCAGCGCTGGTCATCGTCGAATTCATTGCGGCGCGCCGGCAGTGTCGCCCAGCCCTGTTGCCACCAGGCCTGCCGATCCATCGCCAGCGGTGCCGGCAGCGCCGGTTCAAAGCGCTGCAGCTTCACCGGAATATTGCGCGGCGCGTACCACATGGCCGCCAGCGCGAACACGCCGTAGAACAGCCAGGCCACCGGCTTCACCCAGAACGAGCGGTTGAAGCGGCGGCGGTAGGCGATGCCCAGCACCAGCAGCCAGAACGTGCCGAACAACATGCCGCCGATCACGTCGCTCAGCCAGT
The DNA here is from genome assembly GCF_010894375.1 of Stenotrophomonas sp. B1-1. Taxonomy (NCBI): domain Bacteria; kingdom Pseudomonadati; phylum Pseudomonadota; class Gammaproteobacteria; order Lysobacterales; family Lysobacteraceae; genus Stenotrophomonas; species Stenotrophomonas sp. B1-1. Next base: position 30,891 of record NZ_JAAIUZ010000009.1, read on the forward strand.
GCGCGCCCAGGTACAGGCGGGCAAAGCCAATCAGGCTGACCACGATGCCCGACACCAGGTAGGGCCACACGCGCGTGCGCCCGGGCATTTCGCGTGCGATCAGCACGGCGAAGAAGCCGAAGGTGATGGTGGCCATGGTGACCGACACCGACGGGAAGCCGAAGCCACTGCTGGCATCCAGCGGGCGCACCACGTCCACCGTGGCGCCCAGCAGCATGGTCAGGGCCAGGCCGAAGGCCAGTGCCGCCAGCCAGTGCGCGGCGGCCATCCAGCGCCGGCGCCACACCAGGTAGCCCATGCCGGCGGCGGTGGCCGGCAGCAGCACCTGCCAGGCACCCAATGAGGCCAGGGCGGCCATCGGGTAGTCGGCCAACGGGTTGCGCAGGGCCAGCATGGCCTGATGCACCCACAGATCGACGGCCAGCGGTTCGCCGTGCGCCACCACCACCGTCAACAGTGCGAACCAGCCCCAGCCCAGCACCAGCAGCATCAGTGCCAGCATGGCCAATGGCACCGATTCGCGGCGCTTGGGGTCCAGCACGCCCACGGTGTAGCGACCCAGGGTGGGATGGCGGTTGGACCAATCCAGCAACCGGGCCAGCCAATGGTCCATGCGCGCGGCCGACCAGCGGTAGCCATACAGCACCAGCGCCCAGACCACACCCATCAGCACCACCAGCAAGCCGATGACCACCACCAGCCGGCCGGCGACGGCGGCCACCGCGTCATAGGCTTCACCCAGCACCCAGCCGGGCGCCAGGAACAGCAGTGCCCAGGAAATGCTGGCGATGCCGCTGGCCTGCACGTAGCGGCTGGCCGGCATGTTCATCATGCCGGCGATGGCCGGCACGAATGGCCGGATCGCGCCAACGTAGCGGGCCACCAGGATGCTCTTGAACGCATTGCGGCGGAACAGGTTCTCGCCGCGATCCAGCAACTGTGGGTAACGGCTGAACGGCCACACGCCACGCAGGCGATCGCCCCAGCGGCGGCCGATCCAGTAGCTGATGCCGTCACCGGCGAAGGCGCCCAGTGCCGCCGCCGCCACCGCATACGGCCCGGAAATCTGCCCCAGGCCGATGAACACACCCACCGCGAACAGCAACGGCAGCGCCGGCACGATCGCGCCCAGAATGATGACCGCATCGCAGAAGGCGATCAGAAAAATGACCGCGCCCGCCAGTACGGGGTGAGCGGCAATCCACGCAAGCGTGGCGTCGATCCATGAAGAGTCCATTGCACGATTATAGAGGCGTGAAGGTGACTGGTTCCCAGCCGCTTCGTGACCGTTTGCAACCACCGCCATCGCCTAGAATGGCCGCATGCCGTACACGCCCGACGCTCCATCACACGCTTTGAAGGCCGACAGCTTCGGCCGCATCCTGCTGATTGAAGGGCCGCAGGGCCGTTTCGTGCGCCGCGATCTGCGCGCCACGCCGCTGTGGCTGCGTCTGCCGGCCTGGTGGTTGGCCCGTCGCGAAGCGCGCGCGCTGCAGTACATCCACGGCATGGCCGACGTGCCGCAGCTGCTGGCCTGGAACGGCCACCACCTGGACCGCAGCTTCATGGCCGGCGACGCCATGTACCAGCGCCCGCCGCGCGGCGACGTGGCCTGGTTCCATGCCGCGCGGCGCCTGCTGCAGCAGCTGCACCGCCGTGGGGTCGCGCACAACGACCTGGCCAAGGAAGCGAACTGGCTGGTGACCGAGGACGGGCGACCGGCGCTGATCGACTTCCAGCTGGCGGTAATCGGCCACCCGCGCTCGCGCTGGATGCGCCTGCTGGCGCGCGAGGACCTGCGCCACCTGCTCAAGCACAAGCGCATGTATTGCCGCCAGGCGCTGACCCCGGTGGAGAAGCGCGTACTGAAGCGCACCTCGTGGGTACGCGAGCTGTGGTTTGCGACCGGCAAACCGGTCTATCGGTTCGTGACCCGGCGCATCCTGCATTGGGAAGACAACGAGGGGCAGGGGCCCAAGCCGTGACCGCAGCGCGTGTGCGGACACGCGCGCCTGGTGCTGGCAGCGTGCTCGCGGGGCAGTTGGCCGGCGCCGATTTCGTGCATGCCTGCCAGGCGCACACCCGGCGCGACGGGCGCACCGCCCTGCAGGCCTACCGCGACATGGCCGCGACCATTCCCGCCTGGTTCGATGGGCTGATGGCCCTGCGCAACTGCGGCATGGCCCTGCTGGGCATGAAAGACCTGGGCTCGCTGCGCGCGGTGCAGGCCGCCGCAGCCCCGCGGCCGGGCCAGCGCCTGGGCATCTTCACCCTGCAGTCGCTGGATGACGATGCCATCGTGCTGGAAGACGACGACCGCCACCTGCGCGTGCAGCTGGCCCTGCAATGGCAGGGCGATCTGCTGGAAGTGGCCACCGTGGTGCATACCCACAACGCCTTCGGGCGTGTGTACATGCTGCCGGTCGCGCCGGTGCACCGCCTGATCGTGCCGCACCTGCTGCGCCGGCAGGTGCAGGCGTACCGCTGACGACACACCCCGGTAGCGCCGGGCCATGCCCGGCGGTTCGGTAGATCCACGCCATGGATGGCGGTTCGGTAGATCCACGCCATGCGTTGATGCAGCAGTAGATCCACGCCATGCGTGGATGGTGCAGCAGTCGAGCAAGCTCGACTCTACGGCCCCGTCGCGGCCCGGCGATGTCATGGGGCGGCAGGTATCAGCTGCTGGCCGATGAAGTTGCGCTGCCCGTCGAAGTCGTAGCCGATCTGCAGATGGCCCACGTCAGGGCAGGCATGGCAGTCGCGCAGCGGCGTGCGGTACAGCAGGCGGATGCCGCCGCCGTCCAGCGGCGCGGTGCCGGCGGCCTGCGCCGGCGGGAACGGGGTGGCCTGCGGGTTGGCCTGCAGCACGGCCTGCACGCCTGGGTCGGCACGCAGTGCATCATCCAGCTGCACGGCATCCACATCGATCCGCTTGCCGGACGCATCGACCAGGCGCGTGCCTTCGTTGGTATTCGCGCGGAACGGGTAGGCCACCGTGGCTACGCCCAGGCCATCGTGCTCGTGCCAGGCGGTCACATAGGCCAGCTCGCCGGCGCTGGACAGCTGGCCGGCCGCGGCAACGGCATCGGCGCTGGCCCCGCCATCGCGCATGGCCTTTGCCAGGCAGTCGCGGGTGGCCGCGGTGTCGCCCTGGCGGCAGGCATTCAGGTCACCATCCCACACCACCGCTTCGCTCCAGCGCAACGACCCATCGGCGGCCTTGGCAGCGGCAGGCGCGTCGCCGCCGGCAGATGCAGCGCCGGGTTCCGGCGGGCGACCCTGGCAGGCGGCAAGCAGGGCCAGGCCCAGGGCAGGCAGCAGCAGACGGGAACGGCGCATGGCGTACACCTCGTGCGTTGACCGGGGCGCCAGTATCGTCAACGTGCGGTGAACTCCGCGTCGGCGCGGCATACTAGCGGCTCATTGCATACGCTGGAGTGTGGAACGTGGGCAGTCTGCAGGGCAAAACCCTTTTCATCACCGGCGCCTCGCGTGGCATCGGCCTGGCCATCGCACTGCGCGCGGCGCGTGACGGCGCCAACGTGGCCATCGCCGCGAAGTCGTCGGTACCCAACCCGAAGCTGCCGGGCACCATCCACAGCGCCGCCGAAGCGGTCACCGCCTCCGGTGGCCAGGGGCTGGCGCTGAAGTGCGACATCCGCGAAGAAGACCAGGTGCAGGCCGCCGTGGCCGCGGCCGTGGATACCTTTGGTGGCATCGACATCCTGGTCAACAACGCCAGTGCCATCTGGCTGCGCGGCACCCTGGATACGCCGATGAAGCGCTTCGACCTGATGCAGCAGGTCAATGCACGCGGCAGCTTCCTGTGCGCGCAGGCCTGCCTGCCGTACCTGCTGCAGGCGCCCAATCCGCACATCCTGACCCTGGCGCCGCCGCCCAGCCTGGACCCGAAATGGTGGGCGCCGCACACCGGTTACACCCTGGCCAAGATGGGCATGAGCTTCGTCACCCTGGGCCTGGCCGCCGAGTTCGGCCCGCAGGGCGTGGCGGTGAATGCGCTGTGGCCGCGCACCGTCATCGCCACCGATGCGATCAACATGATTCCCGGTGTGGATGCGGCCGGCTGCCGCACGCCGCAGATCATGGCCGACGCCGCGCATGCGGTGCTGGTGCGGGAAGCGGCTGGTTTCCACGGTCGCTTCCTGCTCGATGACGAGGTGCTGGCCGAAGCGGGCGTGACCGATCTGTCCGGCTATGCGGTCGATCCATCGCGCGCCCTGCTGCCGGACCTGTTCCTGGACTGACGCGCGGCAGCCGATCTGCGGCAGGCGTCAAGGATCGCGCCTGCCACGGATCGCTAGAATGTCCGGCTGGAACCGATTTCAACAAGGATGTGATTGCATGAAGACGCCACTGCGTTCTGCAGCGCTGGTCGCTGCCCTGTCGCTGGCACTGGTCGCCTGCGGCAAGTTGCCCGGCGCTGCAGGCCCTGCCGAACACAACGGCCATGCCGATGCCGAGGACGCGTCGGCCGATGTATCGGACGCCGACGCGGCCGAGCTGGCAATGACCACCAAGCTCAACGCCTATATCGACTGCTACAACGATGTGGACAGTGGCCTGCACCAGGGCATCGACTACTACACCAGCTGGATGGCCGACCCGAAGGCCGGCCCGAGCGGTCGCGAGGATCGCCCGATCGGCCCGCCGGACCTGACCGCCGCCGACCTGAAGAACTGCGAGTCGAAGATCGCCACCGCACGGGCTGCACAGCCGCCGCTGCCGGTGCTGGATGCCGCCGCCCAGCAGTACCTGAACAGCCTGCATGCGCTGCAGCCGCTGGCCCATGCAGGCCACGACTATTACGCGCGCGAGGACTACCAGGACGATGACTTCGCACGTGGCAAGGACATGCATGCGCCGCTGATGACCGCGCTGATGACCTTCGCCGAACACAGCCAGGCGTTCAGCAACGCGCTTGAAGCGCAGAACATGGCCGAGCAGAACGCCGCGCTGGAGGCAATGAAGCAGCGCGGTGAACTGACCCGCGAGTACTACCGCATGGCGATGATGCGCGACGCCAAGGCGCTGATCGACGTGATGGCCGAAGACCGCTTCGACGTCTCCCAGGCACAGACGTTGCTGGATGCCTTCAACCGCATTTCCGACGAAGCACATGCCGCCGTTGGCGAACAGGAGCCGGGGCGCATGCAGTGGAACAGCTTCGAGCATGAGGCGGAGGTGTTCCGCCGCGATGCGAAGTGGCGCCTGGAGCGCGTGTCCGGCAAGCGTCCCTTCACCGACATCGAAAAGAAGTGGCTGGCGCAGGGTTCGGACATTCCCAGCGGTTCGCCGGGCAAGTTGCTGCAGGCGTACAACGTGCTGGTGGATGAGAGCAACCGGCAGTAAACGATTTCCTGCTGACGTATGTGGCACGGCCAGATGCGTCAGTTCGATGCGTGATCCCCGCAGCGCCCGCGTTTGCGAGCAATCGGGCGTCATCCAGGTGCAGCGCGGCCCGCGACCGGGCACGCTGGCGCCCCGTTTTTCTGTATTGCCTGAGGAGTTTCCATGCGTGTTTCCCGTGTTTCCGTCCCCGTGCTGCTGGCTGGCGCGATGATCGGTCTTGCCGCCTGCGGTCCCGGCGGCGGCGCTCTGGTTGCCGACCGGAGCGTGGACAAGATCAATGCCTACATTGCCTGCTACAACGGCGTCGAAGCACCCGTGCGCGAGGGCTTCCAGACCTATACCGGCTGGATGGCCGATGCCGCCGCCGGCCCGACCGGCAAGGAAAAGCAGCCCCGTTCGCCGGGCAAGGTGCCGTCGCACCGGGTGGAGTACTGCGCGCAGCCGCTGACCGCCGCATTGGCGTTGACCCCGGCCACGCCGATGGACGCTGCGGTACGCGATTACCAGCAGTCGTTCCAGGCGCTGAACGTGCTGATCGAACAGGCCGATGGCTACTTCACCCGCGAGGAGTACCGGCGCGACGGTGGCGAGGGCCTGCGCGCCCAGCACGGGCCGTTGATGCAGGCTTACGCAGGGTTCTTCGAGGCCAGCGACGCGCTGGATGTTGCACTGGAAAAGAGCGAGCAGGAACGCCGTGCCGTGCAGCTGCAGCAGATCGAAGACAGCGAAGGCCGGTCGTTGGCCTACTACCACCTGCGCATCGTCGGCGACGGCAAGCAGCTGGCGCTGGCCTTCCAGGCCGAGGCCCCCGACCTGTCGGCGCTGCGCACACACCTGGCCGACTACCAGGGCCTGATCAAGGAAATCGAGGAGGCCGGTGTCGGCAAGGACAACCCGATGTGGGGCCATGTACGGCGTTCGGCGGACAAGCTGGTGCGCAGCGCCGGACGTGGGGTGGAGCGCCTGAGCGAGGGCAAGCCGATCACCGCCGAAGCGCTGGCCGCCGAGCGCAAGGCCTCCGGCAGCTGGCTCACCTCCGATCCGGAAGGTGCGCAGTCGACCATCATGGACGCTTACAACGACCTGGTCACCACCAGCAACCGCATGCACTGACCAGACCGAGGGGCAGCGCCGGGCCATGCCCGGCCGCTGCGATCAACGGTTGAAGGTATCGGGAATGGCATGGCCGCAACGGCGGCAATGCCGCGCATCGGGCTCGTGGCCTTCCAGCCCGCAGTGCGGGCAGCCGCGGGCGTCGCGGCGTGCGGCCAGTTCGGCTTCGCGCATGCTGCTGGCCAGTTCGGCGGTGTAGATGCCAGTGGGCACGGCGATGATGCTGTAGCCGATCAGGATCAGCACCGAGGTGACGAAACGGCCCAGCACGGTCTGCGGCACGATGTCGCCGAAACCGACCGTGGCCATGGTCACCACCGCCCAGTACATGCTGGCCGGGATGTTGCTGAAGCCGTGCTCGGGGCCTTCGATCACGTACATCAGGGTGCCGGCGATGATGGTGATGGTGATGACCGTGAACAGGAACAGCAGGATCTTGCGCCGGCTGCGCCACAGCGACTGCAGAAGGATGCCGCTTTCTTCGATGTAGCGGGTCAGCTTCAGGATGCGGAACACGCGCAGGATGCGCAGCGCGCGCACCACCAGCAGGCTCTGTGCGCCGGGCACGAACAGCGACAGGTAGGCGGGCAGGATCGACAGCAGGTCGATGATTCCCCAGATGCTGACCGCATAGCGCAGCGGGCGCTTCACCACCGCCAGGCGCAGCAGGTACTCGATCGTGAACAGGGCGGTGAAGACCCATTCGATCACGTACAGCCCATCGGCCCAGGCCACGTGCAGATGCTGCACGCTGTCGATCATCACCACCAGGATGCTGGCGATGATCGCCACCACCAGGATCAGGTCGAAGTTGCGCGAGGGCCGGGTGTCGTGCCGGTAGATGATGTCGAACCAGGTGCGGCGCCAGCCGGACGCGGTGGCGGGGTTCAGTTGGGGGGCGGAAAACGGTCGCATCGGTGCATTGTGCCGCAGGGTCTGGGGGGCGAGAATGGGGGTTCCTGAATCGTGCCCACTGCCATGACCGCCGCTACCGATCCGCTGATCTCCCTTTCGCACTACTACCTGCCGGTCTACAAGCCCCGCCAGGTCGTGTTGGAGCGAGGCCAGGGCGCCCGCGTGTGGGACAGCCAGGGCCGTGAATTCATCGACCTGGCCGCCGGCATTGCCGTATGCGGCCTGGGCCATAACGACCCGGACCTGACCGCCGCCCTGGTGGAACAGGCCGGCAAGCTCTGGCACACCAGCAACGTGTTCTACAGCGCACCGCCGCTGCACCTGGCCGAAGAACTGGTGAAGGCCAGCCGCTTCGCCGAGCGCGTGTTCCTGTGCAATTCCGGCGCCGAAGCCAATGAAGTGGCGATCAAGATGGTGCGCAAGTGGGCGTCCAGCCAGGGCCGCCCGGCCGACAAGCGCGTCATCATCACCTTCCGCGGCAGCTTCCACGGCCGCACCCTGGGCGCGGTGACCGCCACCGCCCAGCCGAAGTACCAGGAAGGCTACGAGCCGCTGCCCGGTGGCTTCCGGTACATCGATTTCAACGATGAAGTGCAACTGGAAACCGCGATGGCCGCCGGCGACGTGGCCGCGGTGATGCTGGAGCCGATCCAGGGCGAGGGCGGGGTGATGCCGGCCAAGTCCGGTTTCCTCAAGCGCGTGCGCGAGCTTTGCGACCAGCACAACGCATTGCTGGTGCTGGACGAGATCCAGGCCGGCATGGGCCGCACCGGTACCCTGTTCGCGCATTGGCAGGACGATGTGGTGCCGGACATGGTCACCCTGGCCAAGGCGCTGGGTGGCGGCTTCCCGATCGGCGCCATGCTGGCCGGCCCGAAGGTGGCCGAAACCATGCAGTTCGGCGCCCACGGCACCACCTTCGGTGGCAACCCACTGGCCGCTGCGGTGGCGCGGGTGGCGCTGCGCAAGCTGGGTTCGGCCGAGATCGCCGCCAACGTCAGCCGCCAGTCGAAGGCGCTGCGCGATGGGTTCGCCCGCATCAACGAGGAGTTCAACATCTTCAGCGATGTGCGCGGCCGCGGCCTGATGCTGGGCGCCGTGCTGAACAAGGATTTCGCCGGCCAGGCCGGTGCCATCCTGGACCACGCCGCCGACCAGGGCCTGCTGACCCTGCAGGCAGGCCCGGACGTGCTGCGCTTCGTGCCGTCGCTGAACATCACCGATGAAGAAGTGGCCGAGGGCCTGAAGCGACTGCGCGCGGCCATCGCCGCGTTCGTTGCCACGCGCTGATCTGCACGTCCTGATGATGGGGTCAGAGCCCTCTCATACGAGAGGGATCTGACCCCGATCATGGCCCAGGGGTCGGATCCCTCGCCCACGGCGAGGGCTCTGACCCCGGATCATCGTATCCCGTAGCGCTTCAACACCTTCCCCAGCCCGCGCCCGTCGCGCACGGTCTCGGCGTGCAGCCCGGCCGCGCGTGCGCCGCGCACGTTGACGAACAGGTCATCGACGAACAGCGTGTGGCCTGGATCGGCATCCAGCCGCTGCAAGGCGCGCTTGAACACCGCCGGGTCCGGCTTGCGGCCGCCCAGCATGCCGCTGCACAGCACGCGCGGCTGCAGGCGCGCGTGCAGGTCCGGCAGCAGTTCCGGCAGCACCTGCGCCATCAGTGGTCCGTTATTGGTCAGCACCGCCAGCGGCAGGCCGTCGTCCAAGGCCAGCAAGCGCTGCACCACCGCCACCTGCGGCCGGCACGCGGCCCGGCGTGCGGCGATCCAGGTCGGCACATCCACGCTGACATCCAATGCGTGGCCCAGCTGTGCCAGATAGTCCTCGGTGCTGACCTGCCCGGCGTCGTAGGCGGTTTCCAGCCCACTGTCGAACAGCGCGGCCTGCACCTGCGCGGTGCTGCGCTGCAGGGCCTGCGCCAGGTACAGCACGCGGCGCGCGCGCTGGTACTGCAGCAGCACGCCATCCACATCCAGCAGCAACAGTCGAATCTCCATGCCTGCAGCATGCCTGAGCCTGCGCACCGCATGCGACACCCTGTCGCAGCACGTGCGCGCGGTCACTGCCTAGAATGAAGACGACTTGGCAGGAGATGCATTGATGAAGGCTTGGGGCGTGGCAATTGGACTGGGTGCGCTGCTGTTCGCACCGGCGGCAATGGCGCGGGTGTGTGCGGTCAGCATCGACAGCACCGACCAGATGACCTTCAGCAGCCGGCAGATCAAGGTGGCAGCCGACTGCAGCGAAGTGGACCTGACCCTGCGCCACACCGGCAAGCTGGCGGCCACCGCCATGGGCCACAACTGGGTGCTGACCCGCACGGCCGACTACCAGCCGGTGGCCCTGGCCGGCATGCGCATGAGCCTGGCCGACAGCTACCTGCCCAAGGCCGACAAGCGGGTGCTGGCGCATACCAAGGTGATCGGCGGCGGGGAGACGACGCGCGTGCGGTTTTCCACCAAGGGCATGCAGAAGGGCGGTGATTACACCTTCTTCTGCTCGTTCCCGGGGCACTTCGCGATGATGAAGGGCAGCTTCGTCTTCGGTTGATGCCGTTTGTAGAGTCGAGCCATGCTCGACTGCACGCGTGCCAACCAAGGTTGGCACCTACCAGGCAACAGCGGTGCCAACCAAGGTTGGCAGCCACCAGAGAGCGGGAGGTCGGTCCCCCCGAGGCCGCTTACCCCTTTGCGGCCTTGAACGCGATGCGTGCGGCCGCCAGCGTCGCCTCGATCACCGCATCGTCGTGCGCGCTGGACATGAACCCGGCTTCGTACGCCGACGGCGCCAGGAACACGCCCTGTTCCAGCATGGCGTGGAAGAAGCGGTTGAACGCCGGAATATCGCAGGCGATGGCCTGGGCATAGGTCTCCACCTTTTCGCTGGTGAAGAACAGACCGAACATGGCGCCCACCTGGGTGGTGGTCACCGCCACGCCGGCTTCGGCGGCCGCCGCTTCCAGGCCGGCACACAGGCGCGCGGTGCGCTCGGCCAGGTCGGCATGGAAGCTCGGCTGCGATACCAGGTCGAGCATGGCCAGGCCGGCGGCCATTGCCACCGGATTGCCGCTGAGCGTGCCGGCCTGGTAGATCGGGCCGGCCGGTGCAATCTGCTGCATCAGGTCGCGGCGGCCACCATAGGCACCCACCGGCATGCCGCCGCCGATGATCTTGCCGAAGGTGGTCAGGTCCGGGGTGATGCCGTAGTGCGCCTGCGCGCCGCCCAGGGCCACGCGGAAACCGGTCATCACTTCATCGAAGATCAGCAGCGCACCGTGCTGCGTGCACAGCGCGCGCAGGTGCTGCAGGTAGCCCTCGCGCGGCGGAATGCAGTTGGCGTTGCCCACCACCGGTTCGATGATGAGGCCGGCGATCTCGCTGCCCTGCGCCTCGAACAGCGCGGTGGCCGCTTCGAAATCGTTATAGGGCAGGGTCAGGGTCAGTTCGCTCAGGCCCGCCGGCACACCCGGCGAGGTCGGTACGCCCAGGGTCAGCATGCCGCTGCCGGCCTTGACCAGGAACGAATCGCCATGGCCGTGGTAGCAGCCTTCGAACTTCACGATGCGGTTGCGGCCGGTGGCGCCGCGCGCCAGGCGGATGGCCGACAGCGTGGCTTCGGTGCCCGAATTGACCATGCGCACCATTTCGCACGACGGCACCAGCCGGGTGATGGTCTCGGCCATGGCCACTTCGGCCGCGCACGGCGCGCCGAAGGACAGGCCGTTGTCGATCGCCCGCTTCACCGCCTGGCGCACGGCCGGGTGGTTGTGGCCGACGATCATCGGGCCCCACGAGCCCACGTAGTCGATGTAGCGGTTGCCGTCCACGTCGTACAGGTAGGCGCCGTCGGCGCGTTCGACGAAGAACGGTTCGCCGCCCACCGACTTGAACGCGCGCACCGGCGAATTGACGCCGCCCGGCAGCAGCTGCTGGGCGCGGGAGAACAGGGCGTGGGACTGGTCGTGGTTCATGGGGCTTTCCTGGGCATTACGCGAACTGGGCGAGGAAGGCGCGCTGGGTCGCGACCGGGTCCGGTGCGGCATAGATGCCGCTGACCACGGCCACCAGGTCGGCGCCGGCGTCGATGATGGGACCCACATTGTCCGGGGTCAGGCCACCAATGGCCACCCGCGGCACGCCCAGTGCGGCGGTTTGCCGCAGCAGGTCGGTGTGGGCGCGGCTGCTGGTGATCTTCGTGGTGGTGGGGAAGAAGGCGCCGAAGGCCACGTAGCTGGCGCCCGCGGCCACGGCCTTTTCGGCGTTGGCCAGCTGGTCGTAGCAGGACGCACCGATGATGGCGGCCGGGCCGAGCAGGGCACGCGCGCTGGGAATGTCACCGTCGGTGCCGCCCAGGTGCACGCCGGCCGCGCCCACGCCCTGCGCCAGCGCCGGGTCGTCGTTGATGATCAGCGGCACCCCGTGTCCGGCGCACAGCGCCTGCAGGGCGGTGGCCTGTTCCAGGCGCAGCGCATCGCTGGCGGTCTTGTTGCGGTACTGCAGCCAGGTGGCGCCGGCGGCCAGCAGCGGCGCGGTGCGTGCCAGCAGGCGCGCAGTATCGGCCTCGTCCGGGGTGATCAGGTAGACGCCGCGGGGCGCCGGGGAAGCTGCGTTCATGGATGGCTACCGGTAGAAGGGCCGCGGTGGGACAATGACGGCCAGTGAATCCAGCGTTGATTATCCGATGAGCGATGCCACCCCCACCACCTTGCGCACCTGGATGTGCGTGGTCTGCGGCTTCATCTACCGTGAGGCGGACGGGCTGCCGGAAGAGGGCATCGCCCCGGGCACGCGCTGGGAGGACATTCCCGAGACCTGGACCTGCCCCGATTGCGGGGTGACCAAGGACGATTTCGAGATGGTCGAGATCGATTGATTGGGGCGCCGCCGGGCATGGCCCGGCGCTACCGGGTGGGTGCGGACCGTTGGTCCGCACACCGGTAAATCAATGCAACCGCGGCATCGGCCCGCCCAGGTCGATCAGCTTCTCGCGCAGCCACTGCGCATCGCTGGCGTCCGGGTTGCGCTTCAGGTACTGCCCCAGGTCATGCCGGGCGCCGGCCAGGTATTCCAGCTGCAGATAGGCCAGGCCACGGTCGCGCAGGGCATCGTCCTGTTCCGGGGCCAGTTTCAGCAGGCGGTCGGCGCTGCGCGCGGCACGGTCCCATTCGCCGGCTTCGGCATAGACGCCATGCAGGTTGCGCAGCATGCGGATCAGGATCGCCCGGCTCGGCGCCGGATCCAGGATCTGCGCCAGCACCTGGTCGTCCGGTGCCTGCCCGCCCAGGTGTGACTTGGCGCGTTCGCGCAGCTCGTCCACGTCCAGCGGGCGACCGCCATTGAACGGGTCCATCACCAGCACCCCGTCGTCCACGGGCAGGCGCACCAGGAAATGGCCGGGGAAGGACACCCCGTCCAGCGGAATGTCCAGCCGCCGGGCCACTTCCATCTGCACCAGGGCCAGCGAGATGGGATTGCCCAGGCGCCGTTCGAATACCTGGTTGAGGTAGCTGTTGCGGGGGTCGTAGTACTGCTGGTGGTCACCGCTGTAACCCAGCTCGTCGAAAAGGTGGCGGTTCACCGCGGCCATCTTCATCGGCCAGCGCTCGATCGTGTCCACTTCGGCGCGCAGGTGATCGACATGGCTCTGCACCAGCGCCTCGTACACGCCGGGTTGAAGATCGGGGTATTCATCGCGCGCGATCAGCAGCGCGGTCGGCAACAGTGGCAGCGCCTCGTCATCGAGGTCGGCCAGTGCATCCCAGTCGGGGAGTGTGATCCGGTCCTGCATGGCCACAGACTGGCGGCAATCGCAGGCGGTTTCAAGCGGTGCGGCGTGAATTCCGCCTGTCGTTGTTTCCCATCCACGCATGGCGCGGATCTACCGTCAGATATCGAAATCAATCTGGGGTCGGAGCCCGTTGCGCAGCAACGGGGTCCGACCCCGCGCCGTTCCAACAGATCGCGGCCAACCGTCGAAGGCGGGGTGGGTCCGGTGGCGGGGGTGTCCGCGGCATGGATGCCGCGGCCAAGGCTACAGGGACGTACTTGCGCCGTCCCCCGCCATCGGACCCCCCCGCCATTCCTCGAAATGCACGAATTTGACGTTGACGTTGACGTTGACGTCGATGTTGATTCGGCAGGTGCCGGGCGCAGCCCGGCCGTCCGTCAGTTCTCGATGCCCGGGCCGAAGGTCAGTGCGGTGCCGTCCTTCAGCTTCAGCTTTTCCGCCTGGCCCGCATTGAGCTCCAGCACGTAGCGGGCCGGGCCGCTGCTGGGGTAGGGCGGGCAGCGGTCGCCGGCCGAGCAGGGCGGCACATCGCGCTGCTGGCTGACCAGCCGGCGCTGGCTGTCGAAGTACAGGATGTCCAGCGCGATCCGGGTGTTCTTCATCCAGTACGCCTGCATCTCCTCCTGCTCGTGCACGAACAGCATGCCGTGGTCGGCCGGCATCTGGTCGCGGAACATCAGGCCGCGGGCGCGGGTTTCATCGTTGGTGGCCAGCTCGACCTTGTAACGGGCACCGTCCAGCTCCACCCAGTGGCGGGCGGCATCGGTGGCACAGCCGGTCAGGGCCAGCAGCGGAAGCATCAGCAGCGAACGCAACAGCGACATCGTCAGGGTCCTTCGCAGGGGTCAGAGCACGACCGGCGGTTCACCGCCGACAATCACCACATCGGCGCGACGGCGCGCGAACAGGCCCACGCAGACCACGCCGGGCAGCTGGTTCAGCTCGCGCTCCAGCTTTTCCGGATCGGTGATCTGCAGGTTGTGGATGTCCAGGATCTGGTTGCCGTTGTCGGTCACCACGCCCTCGCGCCAGGTCGGCTGGCCGCCGGTCATGTCGCGGATCTGTCGGGCCACCAGGCTGCGCGCCATCGGAATCACTTCCACCGGCAGCGGGAAGTTGCCCAGCACCGGCACCTGCTTGCTGGGATCGACGATGCAGACGAAACGCTCGCTGGCCTCGGCGATGATCTTTTCGCGGGTCAGCGCCGCGCCACCGCCCTTGATCAGGCACTTGCCCGGATCGCACTCATCGGCGCCGTCCACGTACAGCGACAGGTTGCCGGTGTGGTTCAGCTCGATCACCTCGATGCCGTGCTGCTTCAGGCGCGCGGTGCTCTGTTCCGAACTGGACACCGCGCCCTTGATGCGGTGCTGGATGCGGGCCAGCGCATCGATGAAGTAGGCCACGGTGGAACCGGTGCCGACCCCGACGATCATGCCGTCTTCGACGTATTCGATGGCTTTTTCAGCGGCCAGGCGCTTGGCTTCGGACATGGGAGAACTCTCAGGCAGGGAATCAGGATTTCTTTTCCAGCGACAGCAGCAGCTTCCACTGCGGGGCCGTGACCGGGAACACCGACAGGCGGTTGCCCTTGGCAACCAGCGGGAAGCCTTCGCCGAGTTCGTCGGCGTGCAGCTTGATCTCGTCCAGCGCGATCACCTGCGGCAGCTTGCGGTCGAAGGCCACGTCCACCAGCATCCAGCGCGGGTTCTCGCGCGTGCTCTTGGGGTCGTGGTAGTCGGATTCCGGGTCGAACTGGGTGTCGTCCGGGTAGGCCGGGCTGGCCACCGTGGCCAGGCCGACGATGCCGGGCACCTTGGTATTGGAGTGGTAGAACAGGATGCCGTCGCCCACCTGCATGCCGTCGCGCATGAAGTTGCGCGCCTGGTAGTTGCGCACGCCGTTCCAGGGCTCGACCTTCACCTTGGCCAGGTCATCGATGGAAAAAGCGTCCGGTTCGGACTTCATCAGCCAATAGCGCTTGCGGGCGGTCATGCGTTCACGGGGGCAGCGGAGGGGAACAGGGTGCCGTCTTCGGTGCAGATCGCATCCACCGGCACGTCCCACGACGCCACCGGCAAGGACTCGACCTGCTGCGCGGCGAACGCGGCACCCACCAGCCAGGGCGGTGCCGGCCGGTCGTGGCGGAAGGCGAAGCTGCGATCATACCAGCCGCCCCCCATGCCCAGCCGCCGGCACTGCGCGTCGAAGCCCACCAGCGGGGTGACCACCAGCGCCATCTGGCTGGCGTCCAGGGTGTCGGCCACGGCCACATCGGGCTCGGGAATGCCGTAGCGGTTGCTGGTCAGGGGCTGGCCCGGCCGCCACGGCGCAAAGCGCAGCACATCGCCGGCCAGCACCGGCAGGCAGTAGGCCACGGTGTCAGGCAACTGCAGTTGCCAGCGGTGCAGGGCGATCTCGCCATCCAGCGCCCAGTAGCCGGCCACGGCGCCTTCGCGCGGGGCGAACGGCAGGGCCAGCAGGGCGTCGGCCAGCGATTCGGCAGCCGCAATGCGGATGGGCGCGGAAAGTGCGCGGCGGCGTTGCCGCAGGTCGTGGCGCAGGGCCTGGCGCGGGTCGGTCATGGCAGGTGGCGGCAGGAAACAGCGGCCATTGTGCCGGAAAGAACAAGGGCGACGCCCGAAGACGCCGCCCTTGCTGGAATATTGCATTCTCCGCAATGTCGATGCATGCGAAACGACCTTGAACCCGGGGGCTCAAGTGGGAACGCTGGAGAACCATCGGGCTTCCCGCTACAAGGCGGACCTGCACTCCCGGCGCTGTCGCGCTCCCGGTGTCGTTCTTAAGGGACAAGGCGAATGTTTGCACATGCCGTCGAGTACCGCAGAGAACGCGTGGCCATTATAGCCAGCGTGCACGATCTGGATAGGCCGTTCGTCGGCAACAGTCCGTGCCAATTCAGATATGAGAAGACGCGTTGTGCGCGTTGCTCACACGCTGCTATCGATCGCGCGGTCCAGGCGCCGGTTCAGATCGGCCAGAGTCTGCTGCAGGGCCACCGCCTGGCGCGCGTTCTCGTCGCGCAGCAGTTGCAGCTCGTGGGCCAGGTTCAGTGCGGCCAGCACCGCCACCCGATCAACAGCGGCCATGCGGTTGCTGCCGCGGATCTCGCGCATGCGTGCATCCAGCAGGCGCGCGGCGGCCATCAGGCTGTCGCGTTCATCGCCGCCCACGCCCACGGTGTATTCACGATCGAGGATGCGGACACTGACCGGTTCTGCGCTCATGTGTGCTGCTCCAGGGATTTGAGCCGGCTGATCATCGCTTCCACCCGCGAGCGGGCCTGTTCGTTCTTGGCCAGCAGGGTGGACCGCTCGGCCACCAGTTGTTCTTGCTGGTGGCGCAGGCTGCGGTTCTCCTCGGCCAGGCGCTGGTTGCGCTCCAGCAGCGCTTCCACGCGGGCGGCAAAAGCCTGCAGCTGGGCAAGGGGGTCGGCGGGTTCCATGCCGCACGATAGGCAAGCCGGGTAAGGGCGGTCAAGCGTTGTCGCAGCAGGGCCGGACTGCCACGAGGACGACCCGGTTGGGTTGCTACACTACAGGGCTCACGGGCGCGCGCGTGCGCGCCCCGGGTTTCCCTTACGAACGAGCCGCACGATGACCGAACTTCCCTCCGTCGACGACGTTTCCCGCGCCAGCCAGGAACTGGGCCTGGGCGCCACCGCTGCCGAGCTGCATGGCGGCCTGTGCGGCTGGCTGGCCGCCGGCGGCGCCCCCGGCAACGACTGGCCGGCCCGCGTGCTGGCCGACGACAATCTGGCCCCGGTCGCCCCCGGCAGCGCGCTGGCGCAGCTGCTGGAAGCCACCATCAAGCAGCTGGAAGACCGTGATTTCGCCTTCGAGCTGCTGCTGACCGACAACGACGACGTGGCCGCGCAGGCCGATGCCATGTTCAGCTGGACCCGTTCGTTCCTGGGCGGCTTCGGCCTGGGCAGCGGCGGCCGCCGTCCCACCCTGTCCGAAGAGGGCGAGGAAGCCCTGACCGACATGGCCAGCCTGGCGCGTGCCTCCAGCGAGGATTTCGAGGCCGGCGGTGAGGACGATGACGAGGCGCTGTCGGAAATCGAGGAATTCATCCGCGTGGCGGTGCTGCTGCTGCACGGCGATGTGGTGCTGGCCGCGCGCCACCGCCAGCGCCTGAACTGATGGATATCAAGCAGCGCACCGGCATTGCCGCCGGCGAGTACAAGCGCCGCCGCCGCCAGCTGATGGACATGGCCGGCGACGATGCGATCCTGGTCCTGCCGGCGGCCTCGGAGAAGGTGCGCAGCCTGGATACCCATTTTCCGTTCCGCCAGGATTCGGATTTCCAGTACCTGAGCGGCTTCCCGGAACCGGAGGCGGTGCTGGTGCTGATTCCCGGCCGCCGCCACGGCGAAGCCATCCTGTTCTGCCGCGAACGCGATGCCGAGCGCGAGGCGTGGGATGGCAGCCGCGCGGGCCAGGACGGGGCGGTGGCGCACTACGGCATGGACGATGCCTACCCGATCGATGATCTGGACGACATCCTGCCCGGCCTGCTGGAAGGGCGCTCGCGCGTCTATTACCACTTCGGCCGCGAAGCGGATTTCGACCTGAAGCTGATCGGCTGGGTGAACCGCGTGCGGTCGCAGGTACGCCACGGCGCGCAGCCGCCGCACGAGTTCCTGGAGCTGGGCCACCTGCTGCACGAGCAGCGCCTGTTCAAATCCGGTGCCGAAGTGGCGTTGATGCAGCATGCAGCGCAGATCAGCGTGCGTGCGCACCTGGCGGCGATGCACGCGGCCAGGGCGGGCATCCACGAATACGAACTGCAGGCCGAACTGGAGCGGGTGTTCCGCGCCAGCGATGCCGTTCCCGCGTACTGCAGCATTGTCGGTGCCGGTCGCAACGGCTGCATCCTGCATTACCGCGACAACAACGCGCGTTCGCGCGACGGCGAACTGGTGCTGATCGATGCGGGTGCCGAGTACCGTGGCTACGCCAGCGACATCACCCGCACCTTCCCGGTGAACGGTCGCTTCACTGCCGAACAGCGCGCGCTGCACGATCTGGTCGGTCAGGCGCAGGCCGCCGCCATGGCGCAGGCGCGCCCGGGCGTGGCCTACGAGACCGGCCATCTGGCCGCCGTGCAGACCCTGACCGAGGGCCTGCTGCGGTTGGGACTGCTGAAGGGCACGCTGGAAAAGAACCTGGCCGAAGGGCTGTACCAGCGTTTCTACCGGCACAAGACCGGGCACTGGATCGGTCTGGACGTACACGATGTGGGCGACTACCGGCTGGCCGGCGAATCGCGCCTGCTGGAGCCGGGCATGGCCTTCACCATCGAACCGGGCCTGTACATCGGCGTGGACGACACCACGGTGGAACCGCGCTGGCGCGGTATCGGCATCCGCACCGAGGATGACGTGCTGATCACCGACGACGGCCATCGTGTGCTGACCGAAGGCCTGGCGCGCAGCGCCGACGAGATCGAAGCGGTGATGGCGGGTTGAGCGGGACTGCGTAGAGTCGAGCTTGCTCGACTGAAGCAACGGCAACGGCCAAAGCAAGAGCGGCATTCCGTGGGATGGCGGGGCACTGCGGGTTTGCGGGGACGCCGTAAACCCGTCCATGGGGGCTTGGTCGCCGCATCCATGCGGCTCACACCCCGCAAACCCGCAGTGCCCCGCCTTCGACAGGTTCACGCGGCTGTTGGTAACGGCGATTCTTGGAACGTGCGGTGTTGGTTCACGCGGCCGTTGGTAGGTGTCGACCTTGGTCGACACAGAGCGAGCGCAGCGAGCGACCCGCTCTTGATTTTCTTTTTCTTTTCCGTGGCTGGACGCGCACGGAAATTGTCCGTGGCCGGGCGGATGGGTTGCGCAGGGGCGTGAGCCGCATGGATGCGGCGACCGAGCTTACATGGATGTACTTGCAGCGTCCCCTGCGCAGCCCATCCGCCCGGCCAGATATCAGTAATCCCGCCGCACCCAGCGCCCAGCCACGAGGGGCTCAGCCGTTGGCTGCCGCAAACTCCGGGCGGGTCAGGTTGTCCGCGTTGCCTTCGGTGCACAGCACTTCGTCTTCGATGCGGATGCCACCGTAGGGGCGGAAGAAATCCACACGGTCCCAGTTGATCGCATCGCCATGGCCGGCTGCCTTCACTTCGTTCAACAGCATGTCGATGAAGTACAGGCCCGGTTCGATGGTCACCACCATGCCCGGTTCCAGCACGCGGGTCAGGCGCAGGTAGGGGTGGCCGGCCGGGCGCTCGATGCGGCCGCCGTCTTCGCCGGCCGCGAAGCCGGCCACGTCGTGTACCTGCAGGCCGATCAGATGGCCGATGCCGTGCGGGAAGAACGCGGCGCTGACGCCGGTTTCCAGTGCGGTCTGCGGCGAAACCTTGATCACGCCGAAGTCCTTCAGCACGCCCATCAGCGACAGGTGCGCGTCCACGTGCAGCTGCTTGTAGTCGAAGCCGGCGCGCACGGCCGCGCACATCTGCTGCTGGGCCGCGTCCACCGCATCGATCATTGCGGCGAACTCGTCGTGGCCGTGCGCGGCGTAGGTACGGGTGATGTCGCTGGCGTAGCCGAGGGCGCTGGCGCCGGCATCGATCAGGAAGCTGCGCAGCGGCTGCGGTGCCTTGCGGCCGAGTTCGGTGTAATGCAGCACGGCGGCGTGTTCGTTCAGTGCCACGATGTTGCCGTAGGGCAGTTCGTTGGCATCCTGGCCGACGGCCTGGCAGTACGCCATGTGGATGTTGAATTCGTCGGCACCGTTGCGGAACGCGGCCTCGGCGGCGCGGTGGCCACGCACGCCCAGTACCTGCGCCTGCCGCATCAGGGCCACTTCATACGGCGTCTTGTAGGCGCGGTGCCATTCCAGGTAGTTCAGCACCGGCGCCGGGTTGTTCGGCACGTAGGCGCCCAGCGCGCTCTGCGGCTCACCCAGGATCGCGCAGCGGGCCGGGTTGGCCGGCAGCAGGGCCAGCGCCTCGTCCGGCGTGCGGATGATGTGGATGTCGAAGTGCTCCACCCACCAGCCGCTGGGGGCATCGGGCACCACGTGCCAGTAGTCGAAGGGCTGGTGGAAGATGACCGCCGGGCGCTTGCCGGGGGTGAACACCACCCAGCTGTTGGGCACCCGGGTAAGCGGCAGCCAGGCCTTGAACTGCGGGTTCACCGCATACGGGTAGTCACGATCGTCGAACACCTGGTAATGCAGGGTGCCGCTGGGCACCACCAGATGGGCGAAACCGCCGCGCGCCAGCGCCTGTTCGGCGCGTCGGCACAGCACGGCCAGGTGGTCGGAATACAGGGCGCCGGGGTCTTGCTGGATCATTGCGGTGGCTCGACACGGAAAACGGCCTTAGATTCTGCCGCATACGGCGAAAAACCGCTGTGCCGGAACCGGCACTCAGCCTGTCGAAACCGGCGCCTGATCGTTGTCTTCGCCGATCCAGCCGCGCAGCAGCTGGCGGTGCTCGCGTGACAGGGTCAGGAAACGGAAGCCGGCCCAGTGTTGGCCCGGTACGTGCGCCGGCTCGCTCCACAGCAGGTGCACGCCCACGTCGATGGTTTCATTGCGGCCATCGCCCAGCGCCAACGGGAAGCGCAGCTGGTACAGCGCATCCTCGCGCAGGCCAGTGCTGGCCAGCATCAGCATGCCGGTTTCGGAAACATTGCCCAGCCGGCCGATCACGGCGTCGCGCATCTGGTCGGTCACCGGCACCAGGTCGGCCACCTGCCGGCGCGGGGCGCGGCGGGTATCCACGGGCGGTTGCGTGCTCATGCCTTGGGCTCCGGGTTCAGGCGGCTGGCCAGCGAACGCAGCGCCGACAGGCTGGCCTGCCAGGCGCGGTCCACCAGGCGGCCCTTTTCTTCGGTGACCAGCTGGGCCTGGCCGCCGGCCATCTGCCGCGCCAGCGTATCCAGCGTGGTTTCGCCGATCTTC
Source organism: Stenotrophomonas sp. B1-1 (assembly GCF_010894375.1). Taxonomy (NCBI): domain Bacteria; kingdom Pseudomonadati; phylum Pseudomonadota; class Gammaproteobacteria; order Lysobacterales; family Lysobacteraceae; genus Stenotrophomonas; species Stenotrophomonas sp. B1-1. The sequence goes on from NZ_JAAIUZ010000009.1 coordinate 52,028, forward strand.
TGGCCACGGGCGTTCACCAGCAGTACGTGCCCGGTCAGCAGGCTGTACCAGGACAAGCGCTGGCGCCGTTGCGCACCGTCGCCCACGTCGATGTCGAACCAGCTGCCGAAGGGCAGGGTGACCAGCTGCTGGTAGCAGGCTTCCTCGCTGTCGCTGCGCGCGCTGCGCCCGGCGTCGGCCTGGCTGTCGGCGCTGCCGTCGTTCTGTTCGCCCAGGCGAGCACGTGCCTTCAGGCGCGCGCTCAGTTCCGTGCGCGAGGTGCTTTCGTCTTCGCCGCCCGGGGTTGCCAGGCGACGGGCCACGGCGGCGGCTTCGTCGGCGTGGTAGCCCACCTGCAGCAGCGCCGCTTCCACATCGGCGGCCAGCGGTGCGTCGGTCATGCCGGCCGCGCTGGCCGGTGCGGCCGTGACCGTGGCGATGCGCTCGGTCTGCTGCAGGCGCTCGCGCCATTGCGGCGAATCTTCGCCGTGGCGCAGGCGGGTAAGGGTGAGGGCATCGGCCCAGGCCTGGCGCAGCAGGGTCTGCACGAAGCGCGGCGGCTGCGTGGCCTGGCACCACTGGTCGATCTGGGTGGTGGCTTCGCGCCGGGCCAGTTCCAGCCGTTCCTTGCCGCGTGCGGCTTCCACGTGGCGGCGTTCGGCCAGTTCGGCGCGGTGCGCGGCGGCGCGCTGGTGCTGCTGGATTTCCTCGTTGGCGGCGGCAAATGCTTCCGGCGTGCGCGCATCCTGGCCCAGCAGGCCCTGCACGCTCTGCGCCAGCCGTTGCAGCAGCTGCGGGTCCACGTCGTCGTCGCCCAGCCAGCGTGCGCCGGCTTCAGCCACGGTGTTCAGCAGTTCGCGCGCCGGGTGTTCGTCGCGCACGAAGAAGGCCGGGTCGGCCATGGCGGCGCGGGCCAGCGGTACCTGCAGGCGCGCCAGCAGGGCCGCGGGCACCGGGTCGGGCCGTTGTTGCTGCTGGACCTGCTGCAACAGCAGCCGCAGCAGGTCCAGGTTGTCGCGGTCGTGCCCGGCCAGTTGTGCCTGCGCGCCATGTTCGCTGCGCAGTTGGGCCAGCAGGGCGCCCTGCAGGTCGGTCACGCTGGTGGCGGCGCTGGCCTGGCCCTGCAGGCGCGCCAGCACGGCATCCACCGCGGCGGTGGGCAGCGCGGCCGGTTCCAGGGCAAGCGGCTGCGCCGGCAGGCGGCGGGCCTGCTGCAGCAGTTCGTGCAGAACGGTGTTGGCCGGCACGGTCAGCCCGGCGGCCGCCGCATCGGCGCCGGCAAAGGCGTCCTGCATCAGGTTCGACCACGAACCGGCCGGTGCCGAACCACCCCAGCCGGTCATCGGGGTCACCGTGCGCGGCGCGGGGCGTCCGCTGCGTTCGTGGCCGACCGAGCGGGTGATCACCCGGCGGGTGGCCGACGAGCGTGCCAGATAGGGGGTGTAGACCAGGCCGGGCAGCACGCCGTGCTGGGCCAGCAGCGCGTTGGCGCGGTCCAGGGTATCGCCCAGGCGCTCCAGGCACTGGCGCTCGAAGCTGCGGTACAGCGCCAGCTGCACCTCCATGCTCAGGCCATCGCGTTCAGCCAGGCGGCGCACCATCGCGCACAGCGCCTGCGGTGCCAGCGGCAGCGTTTCCGCATCGAAGGCCGGCGCGGCGGCCAGCACGCCCATGCGCTGGCCCAGCAGGTTCAGCGCATTGGCCGAGCGCAGGGTTTCCCTGCGCACCATTTCAACCAGCAGCAGGTCGCGGTCCACCTCGTGTTCGGCAACCAGCGACAGGCCCATCATGGCCGGCAGCGGCGGCGGCGTTGCCGGCGCCGCGGGTGCTGCGGCTGGTTCGCGCAAGCGCACCAGTGCATCGGTTAGGGCATCGAGCATGCGCTCGCTGAAGTGCCCGGCGAAGGCGTGCAGTTGCCCGCGCTGGGCCAGCAGGTCGGCCTGCTGCTGCGGATTGCGCGCGTGGTCGGCGTCGTGCAGCAGGGTCTGTTCCAGCGCCTCCACCGTCAGGATCAACGGCGCGGTGAGGGTGTGGTGGCACAGGCCGATCAACGCGCCCAGCACCTCGCGTACCCGCGGTGGCAGGTCGGCGGCGGCCAGGCGCGCGGTGTCCGCGCTGGACAATGAAAAAACGGCAGACATCGACGAGGGGTTCCGGATTCCCGCGGATCGTTACGGCAATCTACCGTGTCGGCAGGGCAGGGCGCCAGCCGCCGGGCATTGCCTGGCGCCATCCAGAGCGCCCGATCAATCTTCCAGGAACAGACTCACCACATCGTTGGTGAAGCGCCGGCCCAGCTCGGTGGGCTGCACATGGCCGTCGGCCACCTGCAGCCAGCCGCGCTGGCGGGCCTGGGCGAGCGGGGCGTCCAGCACGCTGCGTGGCAGGCCGGTGCGCGATTCGAAATCGCGCAGGCTGAAGCCTTCGTGCAAGCGCAGCAGGTTCAGCATGTACTCGAACGGCAGGCGTTCGGCGGCGATCACCTCGTCACCGCCGAACGAGGCCGGGGTGCCGGCGCTGTCCAGGTAGGCCTGCGGGTGCTTCACCTTCCAGCGCCGCAGCACGTGTTCTTCGGCGCCGGAACTGATCTTGCCGTGCGCGCCGGCACCGATGCCCAGGTAATCGCCGAAGCGCCAGTAGTTCAGGTTGTGCGCGCTCTGCCGACCGGGGCGGGCATAGGCGCTGACCTCGTACTGGCCGTAACCGGCCTGGGCCAGCAAGGCCTGGCAGTGCTCCTGCATGTCCCAGGCGTTGTCTTCATCGGGAATGCCCTGCGGCGGCCGCGCGAAGAACACCGTGTTCGGTTCCAGGGTCAGCTGGTAGTGCGAGATGTGCGCCGGCTGCAGGGCGAACGCGCGTTCCAGGTCGGCCTCGGCGCCGGCCAGGGTCTGTTCCGGCAGCGCGTACATCAGGTCGATGTTGAAGTTGTCGTAGCCCGCGTCCTGGGCCATCTTCACCGCGCGCTCGGCCTCGCCACTGTCGTGGATGCGGCCCAGTCGCTTCAGCGCGGCATCGTCGAAGCTCTGGATGCCGAAGCTGAGCCGGTTCACGCCTGCCGCGCGGTAGCGGTCGAAGCGCCCGTGTTCGGCGGTGCCCGGGTTGGTTTCCAGGGTGATTTCGGCATTGGGCGCGAAGCGCAGGCGCGCGCTGGCCTGCTGCAGGAAGCGATCGATGGCCTCGGGCGGGAACAGGCTGGGCGTACCGCCGCCGAAGAACACGCTGTGCACCACCCGGCCCCAGACCAGCGGCAGATCCTGGTCCAGGTCGCGCAGCAGGGCGTCGATGTAGGCCTCGAACGGCAGCTCACCCTTGGCCTGGTGCGAGTTGAAATCGCAGTACGGGCATTTGCGCACGCACCAGGGCAGGTGCACGTACAGCGACAGCGGCGGCGGCACCAGCCGCACCGGTGCGGGGTGGCCGTGGTCGCCGTCGCAGGCTTCGCCGGGCAGGTGGTTGCAGTGATCGTGGGCGTGGGACATGACGGCAGAACTACGTGCGGGTGTGGGTCAGAGAGCGGCAGCCAGCTGCAGCTTCAGCTGCTGCAGGGCCAGTGCGCGGTGGCTGATCGCGTTCTTCAGCGCCGGCTCCATTTCCGCGGCGGTCAGGCCGTGGGTGGTGTCCAGGAACACCGGGTTGTAGCCAAAGCCATTCGTACCGCGCAGTTCGCGGATGATCTGCCCTTCCCAGCGGCCTTCGCAGATCAGCGGCTGCGGGTCGGTGGCGTGGCGCAGCAGCACGATCACCGCATAGAAACGCGCGCTGCGCTGGCCATCGGGCACATCGGCCATGGCCTGCAGCAGCTTGGCGTTGTTGGCCGCCGCGTTGGTCGGGTGGCCGGCATAGCGCGCGCTGTACAGGCCGGGCGCGCCGCCCAGGGCATCGACGATCAGGCCCGAATCATCGGCCAGCGCCGGCAGGCCGGTGGCCTCGCAGGCGGCGCGTGCCTTCAGCAGCGCGTTCTCGACGAAGGTCAGGCCGGTTTCGTCCACATCGCCCAGGCCCAGCTCGGCCGCCGAGGTGATCTGCAGCGGCAGGTCGGCCAGGATCTCCTGCATTTCCACCAGTTTGCCGGCGTTGTGGCTGGCAAGCACGAGCGTCTTCATGCGCGGGGCTCCAGCAGGTCCCAGGTGTTGCCGTACAGGTCGCGGAACACCGCAACGGTGGCATAGGGTTCTTCGCGCGGGGCTTCCAGGAATTCCACCCCGGCGGCCAGCATGGCGGCGTGGTCGCGGCGGAAATCGTCGGTGTTCAGGAAGAAGCCGACGCGGCCGCCGGTCTGGTTGCCGATGCGGCTGCGCTGCTCCTCGTTGCTGGCGCGGGCCAGCAGCAGGGCGGCGGCGCTGCCGTCGGTCGGGCCGACCACCACCCAGCGCTTGCTGCCCTGGTCGATGTCCTCAAGCAGGGCAAAGCCCAGCTTGCCGGTGTACCAGGCAATGGCTTCGTCGTAGTCGGCCACCACCAGGGTGGTCAGGGCGATGCGCCGGTTCATGCCGACAGCGCCGCCTGCTGCGCGGCCAGCAGTTCGCCCACGCCCTTTTCGGCCAGGCCCAGCAGCGCATCCAGTTCATCGCGGCGGAAGGCATGGCCTTCGGCGGTGCCCTGCAGTTCGATGAAGCCGCCGCCATCGTTCATGACCACGTTCATGTCGGTGTCGCAGTCGCTGTCTTCGGCATAGTCCAGGTCCAGCACCGGGGTGCCGCGGTACACGCCCACCGACACGGCAGCCACCGCGCCCAGGATCGGGTTGCGCTTGATGTCGCCGCGCTTCATCAGCACGTTCACCGCATCGACCAGGGCCACGTAGGCACCGGTGATGGCGGCGGTGCGGGTGCCGCCGTCGGCCTGCAGCACGTCGCAGTCCAGGGTGATGGTGCGTTCGCCCAGCGCGTTGCGGTCCACGCAGGCACGCAGGCTGCGGCCGATCAGGCGCTGGATTTCCAGCGTGCGGCCGCCCTGCTTGCCGCGCGCGGCTTCACGGTCGCTGCGGGTGTGGGTGGCGCGCGGCAGCATGCCGTACTCGGCGGTCACCCAGCCTTCGCCCTTGCCGCGCAGGAAGCCGGGCACACGGTTTTCCACGCTGGCGGTGCACAGCACGCGGGTTTCACCGAAGCAGACCAGCACCGAGCCTTCGGCGTGGCGGGTGAAACCGCGTTGGATGACGACCGGACGGAGCTGGTCGGGCTGGCGGCCACTGGGGCGGGCATCGGACATGGTGCGAATTCCCTGGAGGGTAAGACAGGCAGGTACGCCGCCATGCCCGCACCCGTCAGGGGCAGGCAGGGAGGCTCGAATAGGGCCGCTAGGGTACCATTCCCCCTTTGAGAGCATCGGAAACGCTGATGATTCGAAGCATGACGGCCTATGCCGGTGGCGAGCGCGCCACGGCCTGGGGCACGCTGGGCTGCGAGCTGCGCTCGGTCAACCACCGCTTCCTGGAAGTGGGCACCCGCCTGCCCGAGGAACTGCGTGCGCTGGAACCGCAGCTGCGCGAACGCATCGCCGCGCGCCTGAGCCGCGGCAAGCTGGACCTGGTGATGCGCCTGCGCGCACCCGAAGCCGCTGCCAGCCTGCAGGTGAACGAAGCGCTGCTGGGCCAGCTGGGCCAGCTGGCGCACCGCCTCACCTCGGATTTCCCCAACCTGCAGGTCAGCTTCACCGAGCTGCTGCAGCTGCCGGGCGTGACCCAGGGCGAGGCCACCGATGCCGCCGCCCTGCAGGTGGAAGCGCTGGCCCTGCTGGAGCAGGTGCTGGACGGCTTCGTGGCCGCCCGTGAGCGCGAAGGCGACAAGCTGGCCACCGCCATTGCCGAGCGCGTGGACGCGATCGAGCGCATCGCCGCCGAAGTGCGCACGCTCATTCCGGCCATTCGCGACGGGCAGCGCGCCAAGCTCGCCGCCCGCCTGGCCGACCTGCCGCACCCGGTCGACCCCGGCCGCGCCGAGCAGGAACTGGTCATGTGGCTGCAGAAGCTGGACGTGGATGAAGAGCTGGACCGGCTGGGCAGCCACATCGTGGAAATCCGCCGCGTGCTGAAGCAGCGCGAGCCGGTCGGCCGCCGCCTGGATTTCCTGCTGCAGGAATTCAACCGCGAAGCCAACACCCTGGGTTCCAAGTCGGTGGACAGCCGCACCTCCAACGCGGCGGTGGAACTGAAGGTGCTGATCGACCAGATCCGCGAACAGGTGCAGAACATCGAATGAGCAGCCAGCCCACCCCCATCGGCGCGCCCGCGCGCGGCACCCTGTACATCGTGGCCGCGCCGTCCGGCGCCGGCAAAAGCAGCATCGTCAACGCCACCCTGGCGCGCGACCCGCAGATCGCGCTGTCGATCTCCTTCACCTCGCGCGCCATGCGCCCGGGCGAAGTGAACGGTGAGCACTACCACTTCGTCAGCGCGGAGAAGTTCGAGGAAATGATCGCCGCCGGCGATTTCTTCGAGCACGCCTGGGTGCACGGCGACTGGAAGGGTACCGCCCGGCAGTCGGTGGAACCGCAGCTGGCCGCCGGCCAGGACGTGCTGCTGGAGATCGACTGGCAGGGCGCGCAGCAGGTGCGCCAGCTGGTGCCCGGCACGGTGACGGTGTTCATCCTGCCGCCGTCCAAGCAGGCCCTGCAGGACCGCATGCGCAAGCGCGGCCAGGACAGCGAGGCGGTGATCGCCCAGCGGCTGGGTGCGGCGCGCGAGGAAATGCTGCACTTCAACGACTTCGACTACGTGATCGTGAATGAAGTCTTCGACACGGCAGTGAACGAGCTGTGCGCCATCTTCACCGCCAGCCGCCTGCGCCGGGAGGCCCAGAAGGTCCGCCATGCCGGCCTGATCCAGGCCCTGCTGACCCCGGATTCGGGCGCAACTGACTGATTCCAAAAGGCTCCGCCAGGGGTTGGCTTGATTTTGTCCAGCCCCTGGCCGTACACTCCGTCCCCTTTCCCTCATTCGACTGAGCGGCCGACCGGTCGCCGGGAGCCCGTATGGCCCGCATTACCGTAGAAGATTGCCTGGAAGTCGTTAACAACCGTTTCGACCTGGTCATGATGGCCTCCAAGCGCGCCCGCCAGCTCGCCAATGGCGTGCAGGCCACGCTGGACAACAGCGAAACCGAAGACAAGCCGACCGTGCTGGCGCTGCGCGAAATCGCCGCCCGCAAGATCGACAACGCGCTGATCGACGAAGTCGAGAAGGCCGAGCGCGAGCGTGCCGAGCGCGAAGCGCTGGAATGGGCCGCCGCCGAAGTGGTTGCCGACGAAGACATGTCCAAGAACGACGATTGATCGCATCGATCAAGGTCATTGCTGGACAGCCGAACAGCCCGCCCCGTGCGGGCTGTTTCGCATTCAGGGTTTGCCGTAAACGTCGCGCTGGAATAGGCTTCGGGCATGAACCCAGGCCCCACTGCCAAGGTAGCCGCGCCCACCGCCGCGGCCGTACCTGATTACGTCCTCCAGCTTGAACGCGCCGCCCACTACCTGCCCCCCGAGCAGCTGCCGCTGCTGCGCCGGGCCTGGGAAGTCGGTGCGTCGGCACATGCTGGGCAGACGCGCAAGTCGGGCGAACCCTACATCACCCACCCGGTGGCCGTGGCCCAGGTGCTGGCCGAGCTGGGCCTGGATGTGGAAGCGCTGATCGCTGCGATCCTGCACGACACCATCGAAGACACCCCGCTGACCCGCGAGGAACTGGCTGCCGAGTTCGGCGAAGCCGTGGCCGAGCTGGTGGATGGCGTGACCAAGCTGGACAAGCTGAAGTTCCGCGACCGCCAGGAAGCGGCCGCCGAAAGCTTCCGCAAGATGCTGCTGGCGATGTCGCGCGACCTGCGCGTGATCATGATCAAGCTGGCCGACCGCCTGCACAACATGCGCACGCTGGGCGCGCAGAGCCGCGAAGCGCGCGGCCGCATCGCCCGCGAAACGCTGGAAATCTACGCGCCCATCGCCCAGCGCCTGGGCATGAGCCTGGTCAAGAGCGAGCTGCAGAACCTGGGCTTCAAGGCGCTGTACCCGTGGCGCCACGCGATCATCGAAAAACACATCCGCAGCCAGCCGGTGGTGCGCCGCGAGGCCATGGCGCAGGTGGAAGTGCAGCTGTCGCAGCGGCTGGCCAAAGAAGGCCTGGAACACCGCCTGGTCAGCCGCATCAAGACCCCGTGGAGCATCTACAACAAGATGCGCGACGAGAACAAATCCTTCGACCAGGTGATGGACGTGTTCGGCTTCCGCCTGGTCGTGCGCAGCGTGCCCAGCTGCTACCACTCGCTGGGCGCGGTGCACGCCACCTTCAAACCGCTTGACGGGCGCTTCCGCGATTTCATCGCCATTCCCAAGGCCAACGGCTACCAGTCGCTGCACACCGTGCTGTTCGGGCCCTACGGTTCGCCCATCGAAGTGCAGATCCGCACCGAGGAAATGGACCTGATCGCCGAACGCGGCGTGGCCGCGCACTGGACCTACAAGTTCGGCGGCGACACCCCCAACAGCGCGCAGAGCCGGGCCCATGCCTGGATCGTGGAACTGATCGATTCGCAGCGCGCGGCTGGTTCGTCGCTGGAATTCCTCGACAACGTGAAGGTCGACCTGTTCCCGGACGAGGTCTACCTGTTCACCCCGAAGGGCAAGATCCTGGCCCTGCCGCGCAACGCCACCGCGCTGGATTTCGCCTACGCCGTGCACACCGACGTGGGCAACATGGCCGTGGCCTCGCGGGTGGACAAGAAGCTGGTGCCGCTGCGCACCAAGCTGGTGTCGGGGCAGTCGGTGGAAATCATCACCGCGCGTTCGGCCACGCCCAAGCCGCAGTGGCTGGAATTCGTGGTGACCAGCAAGGCACGCACCGCCATCCGCCACCAGCTGAAGCAGCTGGAACACGAAGACGCCGTGCAGCTGGGCCATCGCATGCTGGACCGCGCGCTGGAAGCGATGGATTCGTCGCTGGAACGCCTGCCCAAGGGCCGCCTGGATGCCTTCCTGGCCGAGCACCGCTACCCGCGCCTGGAAGCGCTGCTGGCCGAAGTGGCGCTGGGCAACTGGATGCCGACCCAGGCCGCGCAGGCGCTGATGTCCTACGCCGAACTGCGTGGCGGCCCGCGCCACCATTCGCAGGAAAAGATCCTGATCAACGGCAGCGAGCGCGGCGTGGTCACCTTCGCCGGCTGCTGCCAGCCGATTCCCGGCGACGAGATCATGGGCTACCACACCGCCGGCAAGGGCATCGTGGTGCACCGCATGGATTGCCCGAACCTGGCCGAGCTGCGCAAGTCGCCCGAACGCTGGGTGCCGATCGGCTGGGACACCACCGTGTCCGGCGATTACGACACCGCCCTGGTGGTGGAAGTGGAGAACGGCACCGGCGTGCTGGCGCAATTGGCCGCCGCGATTGCCCAGAGCCACTCCAACATCGAACGGGTGGACTACCTGGACCGCGACTTCAACGCCGCCGTGCTGGCGTTCAACATCCAGGTACGCGACCGCAACCACCTGGCCGAAGTGATGCGCCGCCTGCGCCGCCTGTCGGTGGTGCAGTCGGTACGCCGCCAGTAACGCACACCTGGGGTCGGATCCCTCTCCAACGGAGAGGGCTCTGACCCCATGGCCGTAGATCCGCGCCATGCGTGGATGCATCCCCACCCGGTACAATCACCGCTCTGTTTTCCCAAAGCACCGGAGCGACCATGTCCCGCCAGATCATCAACACCGAAAAGGCACCCGCCGCCATCGGCCCGTACTCGCAGGCCGTGCGCGCCGGCAACACCGTGTACTTCTCCGGCCAGATTCCGCTGGACCCGGCCACCGGTGACATCGTCGGTGCCGGCGATATCGAAGCGCAGGCCCGCCGCGCCTTCGACAACCTGAAGGCCGTGGCCGAAGCCGCCGGTGGTTCGCTGGACAAGGTCGTGCGTCTGGGCCTGTACCTGACTGACCTGGGCGAGTTCGCCAAGGTCAACGCGGTCATGCAGGACTACTTCCAGGCCCCGTTCCCGGCCCGTTCCACCATCGAAGTCTCGGGCCTGCCGAAGGGCGCCAACTTCGAGGTCGACGCGGTGATGGTCATCGACTGACCGCCACGTGGCACGCAAGGCGGCGGTCACCCCGGCACTGTCACCGTCCGGCGAAGCATCCCTGGCGATGCTGGCCGGCGTGGGCCCGGCCGTGGCCGCCAAACTGCAGGCGCGTGGCCTGGCCACCCTGCAGGATCTGTGGCTGCACCTGCCACTGCGCTATGAAGACCGTACCCGCCTGACCCTGATCGAAGACCTGCGCAACGGCGTGCCGGCGCAGGTGGACGTGCGCGTGGTGGCGGTCGAACGCGGCATGCGCCACCGGCCCATGCTGAAGGTGGCGGTGGAAGATGAAGGCCGCGGCACGCTGGTGCTGCGCTTCTTCCACTTCCGCCAGCAGCAGGTGGGCCAGTTCGCAGTGGGCAACCGGCTGCGCTGCTTCGGCACGCCGAAACCGGGCCACCTGGGCCTGGAAATCGTCCACCCCAGCTACCAGGTGCTGGGCCGCCATGACGATCCCGACCTCGGCGATCGCCTGGACCCGGTCTATCCCACCGTGGAAGGCGTGGGGCCGATGACGATGCGCAAGCTGATCGGCCAGGCCCTGGACCGCCTTCCCGAAGAAGACACGCTGGAGCTGCTGCCTAGTGGCTGGCTCGATGGCCTGGGCCTGCCGTCGTTGCGCAGCGCGCTGCTGACCGTGCACCGGCCGCCGCCGGATGCCGATCTGGCCGCCCTGGCCGCTGGCACGCACCCGGCGCAGCGCCGCCTGGCGATGGAAGAGCTGCTGGCCCACCACCTCAGTCTGCGCCGCCAGCGCATTGCCCTGCAGGCGCACCACGCGCCGCCGCTGGCAGGCCCGGGCAAGCTGGCCAAGGCCCTGCTGAAGCAGCTGCCGTTCGCCCTCACCGGCGCGCAGGCACGGGTGTTCAAGCAGATCCGCGAAGACCTGGCGCGGCCCAGTCCGATGCTGCGGCTGGTGCAGGGCGATGTGGGTTCGGGCAAGACCGTGGTGGCCGCGCTGGCCGCCATGCTGGCGGTGGAGCAGGGCAAGCAGGTCGCCCTGGCCGCGCCCACCGAGCTGCTGGCCGAACAGCACCTCAACAACCTGCGCGGCTGGCTGGAACCGCTGGGCGTGCGCATTGCCTGGCTGGCCGGCAAGGTGACCGGCAAGGCGCGCGCCAAGGTGATCGAGCAGGTGGCCAATGGTGAGGCGCAGGTGGTGGTCGGCACCCACGCGCTGATGCAGGACGCGGTGGTGTTCCAGGATCTGGCGCTGGCCATCGTGGACGAACAGCACCGCTTCGGCGTGCACCAGCGCCTGGCGCTGCGTGACAAGGGCGCAGGCGCGCACAGCGTGCCGCACCAGCTGGTGATGACCGCCACGCCCATTCCGCGCACGCTGGCCATGTCCGAATATGCCGATCTGGATGTGTCGGCCATCGACGAACTGCCGCCCGGCCGCACCCCGGTGCAGACCGTGGCGCTGAACAACGACCGCCGCCCGGAACTGATCGAGCGCATCGCCCTGGCCTGCCAGGAAGGCCGGCAGGTGTACTGGGTGTGCACCCTCATCGAAGAAAGCGAAGAGCTGGATGCCACGCCGGCGCAGGCCACCTACGAGTCGCTGCAGGCGCTGCTGCCGGGCGTGCGCGTGGGGCTGGTGCATGGCCGGCTGAAGGCTGCGGAAAAGCTGGCGACGATGGTGGCGTTCAAGGCCGGCGACATCGATCTGCTGGTGGCCACCACGGTGATCGAAGTGGGCGTGGACGTGCCCAACGCTTCGCTGATGGTGATCGAGAACGCCGAGCGTCTGGGCCTGGCCCAGCTGCACCAGCTGCGCGGGCGGGTAGGGCGTGGCACGGCCGTGTCGCGCTGCGTGCTGCTGTATCAGGCGCCGCTTTCGCAGATGGCGCGCGAGCGCCTGCAGACCATGCGCGAAACCAACGATGGCTTCGTCATTGCCGAAAAGGATCTGGAACTGCGTGGCCCCGGCGAACTGCTGGGCACCCGGCAGACCGGCCTGGCCGGTTTCCGCATTGCCGACCTGGCCCGCGACGCCGGCCTGCTGCCGGGCGTACACGACCTGGCCGAGCGCCTGCTGGCCCAGCAGCCCGCGCTGGCCGACCGCGTGGTGCAGCGCTGGATCGGCACCGCCGTACGCTACGCCTCGGCATAAGCCCCGGGGTCAGATCCCTTTGCGCAGCAAAGGGCTCTGACCCCATGCCTCGCGATGCCCATCCACGCATGGCGTGGATCTACCAGGTAGCGCCGGGCCATGCCCGGCGTGGATCAACTTACAGGGCGAGCCGTTCTGACAGCCCTGGCAGCACGAAATACTCCGATGCTTTGCCGACGCGTTCCTTGCTGACCAGCCCCGCTGCCACCAAACCATTCAAATCCTTCAATGCGGTGGGGTAGGTAATGGTGTGTGACGCCTGGTGGCTGGCGACCGTGTAGGTCCGGTCGGGGTCTTTCAGTGCATTGGCCAGAAGTGCGCGCTGTCGATGATTGAGCAGCACGCCGCCCAGCCGTGCAGTACGCAGCATGCGTCGCGCGGCTTGATCCTCTGCATGCTTCCTGGCGATGTAGGCATGCAGTCCTTGGATCGACTGCTCGATTGCCTCCAGTTGCTGGGAGACGAAGTAACCGAGATCCTGGTTGTCACTTTCGGTGTACAGGTAGGCGCGCATGTACTTGCCGGGTGACTTTTTCAACACGCTGGAAATGGAGAAGTACTCGGTCATCCAGTAGCCAGCGTTCATCATCGCCCAGTAGAACAAGGCGCGCGCGGTGCGGCCGTTGCCGTCCACGAAAGGATGGTCGTAGCCGATCTGGAAGTGCACGGCGATGGCTTTGGCGACCGGGTGAATGAAGGGCGTGCTTTCTTCGTTGATGAACTGGCAAAGCCGCTCGATCCGCGCGGGTACTTCTTCGGCCGGGGGAGGAATGTGCAGCAGCGTGGGTGGAGAGCCACGGTCGAAGATTGCAACGTTGTCTTCGGCAGTCCGAAAGCGTCCACTGTCGCTTGTCAGCTCCAGCGTGCCATCTGTGAGGATGCTATGCAGCTCCAGAATCTCGGTTGCCGTGATGGGGCGTACGCCGCGTTCGCGGATGACGTTCATCGCGACGTAGTTGTTGTAGATCATCCGCTCGGATGGGTCGCGCGGGGCGCGACCGGTGCTCAACATCTCCTTCGCCACGGCCCGCGTGGTTGAAGCACCTTCCAGCTGCGACGAGGTCATCGCTTCTTCGATCAGTGAGCGCATCAGGAAACGCCCTTGGCCACTGGCTGCATCCACCCCCTGCACGGAGCCTGCAGCCTCGCGGTCAATGAAGTGCAGTCGGCGCTGCATCGTATCGGTGAGCGCAAGCTTGAAGGGTTGTTGCGTCTTGTCCAGCAACAGCGGCAGGGGCTTGAGCAAAGCCGCGCGCGTCCAGGCGATGCCCAGCCACCATTGCTCGGCGCTAAGACCCGGCGCGGGAGTCCTGTGACGCAGCTTGTCCCAGTGCTCGTAGGCGCCATTCACCTCAGGTCCGATGCGCGCATCAAGAATGCGGCCGAGGCTCTCGCCGTACTTGCGGGTCAGGGTGGCCAGATCCGGCGCCGGGGCGGGCAGCTTCATGGCGGTTTTCTATAAAATGTGTATTGGTTTTTATAGCAAATGGTGTCGAGCGCTCCAAGGGTGTGCCCGGCGACGATGAATTCATGTTTGTGATGGTTGCGGCCAGGGCATGCCCATCCACGCACGGCGTGGATCTACCGGGTTGGTAGCGCCGGGCCATGCCCGGCGGCGTTTCCCGCGGCGCGCGTTGTTCGAGATCCGTATCCGCGTGGCGGGGGTTTACCCGGTTGGCAGTTGCGTGCCCATGTACTCGCACAGACCGCGGCAGGCCAGCAACAAGCCTTCGCGCACGTCATCCCCCACCTGCTGGTCCGGCTCGCCGTCCACACGCACGCGCTCTGCGGCATGCAGCACTTCCAGCAGAACACCCATACCGGCCGTAGCCCGGTCCAACCGGGCCAGCGCCGCACGCTGGCTGGCAGAACGGCCCCGGCCCGGCACCGGCTGGCCATCGGCGCCATCGCCCTGACGGATGTGGCGCAGGCACGCGAGCAGGGTAGGACCGTCGCCGGTGTTGGCAGGCTGTGTAGCGGCCAATGTGGATTCCAGCGTACGCGCCAGATCATCCGGCAACCGACCCGCCGCCTCACCCAGCGTGGCGACAAGAAAAGGGTAGTGGGTAGTGCTCATCGTGGTGTCCTAAATGGATGACCACCGACGCGGCAGCGCAGGTGGCGGGTGGTGAGTGGTTCCAATACCGGTGACTACCTCGCAAACGCCGGCGGGCACGAGGCCCCCACGCACCACCCGCCATAAGACGCACGGACGGATTGCCTGCCGGACGCCACGCGGGAATGAGCGCGCAACGCCGGCAGGCAAGCGTAAACAACAAGGTAGTCAAACGGGATTGGAAGCCCGTGCCATCCGTTGTCGATGGCGCCCCATGTTTTCCACGAGGCCCCTGCCACCTCAATGAGGAAAGTTTGAAACCTCGAATTCTGTGCAAGCGCACGACATCCATTTCAAAGCAGGCATTCGCGACACATCGAATGGCTCGAGAACTGGGTCGGAGCCCGTTGCAACGCAACGGGATCCGACCCCACTGCCGTTCCGGCAGATCGCAGGAAGCCGTCGAAGGCGGGGTGGGTCCGGTTGCGGGGGCGTGAGCGCCATGGATGGCGCGACCGAGCTTACAAGGACGTACTTGCAGCGTCCCCCGCAACCGGACCCACCCCGCCATCCCACGGAACGCAGGCTTTTGACGTTGCTTCAGTCGAGCATGGCTCGACTCTACAGGCGGGGCAGGGCGCAGCCCTGCCAGACACCCCAACCCCCATACTTGCAACGGTCATCAACCCGGTCCACACTTCGTTGCCGATCTGAAGACGGCAACGATGACCCACAAGATCCCGCTGTTGATCGACACCGACCCCGGTGTGGACGACGCCCTGGCCCTGCTGATGGCCTTTGCCGACGAACGGCATGACGTGGTCGCCCTGACCATCGCCGCCGGCAATGTCGGCCTCGACTACACCGTCCGCAACGCCCTCAAGCTCTGCGACATCGTCGGCCGCACCGACGTGCCGGTGTTCGCTGGCAGCCCCGACCCGCTGCTGCACCCCTCGGTGGATGCCGCCCACGTGCACGGCCGCGACGGCTACGGCGACGTGGACCTGCCGCCGCCCAGCCGCCAGGCCGAGACCGAGCACGCCGCGCTGGCCATCCTGCGCCTGTCGCACCAGTACGCCGGCGAGCTGATGCTGGTCATGCTGGGCCCGCTGACCAACCTGGCCCTGGCACTGAAGCTCGACCCGACCCTGCCCCAGCGCATCAAGCGCATCGTGGTGATGGGCGGTGCAGTCACCTGCCACGGCAACATCACCCCGGCAGCCGAATTCAACATCGCCTTCGATCCGGAAGCGGCGCACGTGGTGTTCACCTCGTTCAAGCATCTGCTGGTGTCGGACTGGGAAGCTACCGTGGCCCACGGTCTGCCGCTGGAGCAGGCCGAGCAGTGGCTGCAGGCCGATTCCGACCGCGCGCGCTTCTACGAACTGATCTCGCGCAAGACCCGCGCCCTGTCCGAAGACGCCAAGGGCGGCCGCTGGTACACCGCCGATGCGGTGGCCATGGCCTGGGCACTGAACCCGGAAGGGCAGCTGCAGGTGGAATCGCGTCCGCTGAACGTGGAACTGAACGGCACGTTCAGCCGCGGCGCCACCATCGTCGACTGGAACCGCCAGACCGGCCAGCCCGACAACTGCGATCTGCTGATGGCCTACGACCAGGCCCGTTTCGAGGCCCTGGTACGCCAGGCCCTGGGCGCGGTCTGAGGCCAATGCCCACGCACCGGTTGCCCCGCGCGGCAACCGGTGCTTATAATGCCGCTCTTGACCACCAGCCCATTTACGGTGTGAGCCCATGAAGGCCGATATCCATCCGAACTACCGCGACGTCGTCTTCGAAGACGTCACCTCCGATTTCAAGATCCTGACCCGCTCGACCATGGCGACCAAGGAAACCACCACCTGGACCGACGGTAACGAATACCCGCTGGTCAAGGTCGAAATTTCCTCGGCTTCGCACCCGTTCTACACGGGCAAGCACAAGGTCATCGACACCTCGGGCCGTATCGACAAGTTCCAGAAGCGCTACGCGCGCTGATACGTCGTTACTGCTTGGAACCGACGGCCGCGCATTGCGCGGCCGTTTGTTTTTGTCCGGCGCCTGCCCAACGGGCGTTTGGATGGACGGAACAGTGCGTTCAGCCCCTGGCCGCTTTGCCCATCCGGGCCGCTTGTCGGCAGGCCTGCGGCTGCCTGTCGTCTACGACTTCTGTCTAGCACCCGGCAAATGCTGCTGTGCGATAATGGCGTGATCCCCGGCACAGGCCGAGGACGTCATTCACGTGCCTGACCAATGCGCTTGGGCAGGCGCCTTCCCATGAAGGAGCGCACACAGTGTCCGATCTTGATCAGGTCACGCTCAACGCCGGCGACAAGTCGGTCGTTCTGCCCGTCATCAAACCCACCCTTGGCAACGACTGCGTCGACATCGCGAAGCTGACCAAGGAAACGGGGTTCTTCACCTACGATTCCGGCTTCACCGCCACCGCCAGCTGCAAGTCGGCCATCACCTACATCGATGGCGACAAGGGCGTGCTGCTGTACCGCGGCTACCCGATCGAACAGCTGTCGGAAAAGTCGAGCTACGTCGAAGTGGCCTACCTGCTGATCAACGGCGAGCGTCCCAGCGCCGAGCAGCTGAAGGCCTTCACCGATGAGCTGGCCGCCGAAGCCAACGTCGACGATTCGGTCAACGCGCTGATCGCCAGCTTCGCCAAGGATGCCCACCCGATGGCCATCCTGGCAGCCGCCATTGCGCAGCTGTCGGCCATCTACCACGACTCGCTGGACCTGTCCGACGCAGAACAGCGCCGCCAGGCCGCCGTGCGCCTGATCGCCAAGGT
Organism: Stenotrophomonas sp. B1-1; assembly: GCF_010894375.1. Classification (NCBI taxonomy): domain Bacteria; kingdom Pseudomonadati; phylum Pseudomonadota; class Gammaproteobacteria; order Lysobacterales; family Lysobacteraceae; genus Stenotrophomonas; species Stenotrophomonas sp. B1-1. The sequence continues at coordinate 69,034 of NZ_JAAIUZ010000009.1, forward strand.
GCCGACCCTGTCGGCGCTGATCTACCGCCACGGCAAGGGCCTGCCGGCCAACAAGCCGGACACCTCGCTGGATTACGTCAGCCGCTTCCTGAAGCAGACCTTCGAGTCGGCCGATGGCCAGTACGATCTGAACCCGGACGTGGTGAAGGCGCTGGACCTGCTGTTCATCCTGCACGCCGACCACGAGCAGAACGCCTCGACTTCGACCGTGCGCCTGGTCGGTTCGACCGGTGCCAACCCGTACGCGTCGGTCGCCGCTGGCGTGACCGCGCTGTGGGGTCCGGCCCACGGCGGCGCCAACGAAGCCGTGCTGAAGATGCTGGAAGAAATCGGTTCGGCCGACAACGTCGAATCGGCCGTGGTGAAGGCCAAGGACAAGACCTCCGGCTTCCGCCTGATGGGCTTCGGCCACCGCGTGTACAAGAACTTCGACCCGCGCGCCAAGGTCATCGGTGAAATGACCAGCAAGGTGCTCAAGCAGCTGGGCGTGCAGGATCCGCTGCTGGACGTGGCCGTGAAGCTGGAACAGGCCGCGCTGCAGGACGAGTACTTCGTCGCCCGCAAGCTGTACCCGAACGTCGATTTCTACAGCGGCATCATCTACAAGGCGCTGCAGATCCCGACCGAAATGTTCACCGTCATGTTCGCCCTGGGCCGTACCTCCGGCTGGGTGGCGCATTGGCTGGAACAGCAGGTTGACCCGGAAATGAAGATCGGCCGTCCGCGCCAGGTCTACACCGGCAGCGACGTGCGCGACTACCAGGGCTGATCGCCCCGGCAGGTTGCAATGAAGACGCCCCGCCATTGTGCGGGGCGTTTTTTTTGCGCAGAACCGGGCGACGCTGCCCAAACCGGGCGCGTGAATATGAGAACGCCTGCGAAGCGGAACTGTGCGTGCCCGCGCAGAACGGAATGGTGAATGGGTGCTCATGCAGAAACCCCATTGACCGGCCCGGTGTTGCGGCAGACGCTGCACCGCACACTCTGGGCTGGATGGCTGCCGGGGTATCGCCCGCCCGGTGCCGCCGTCGCATGACGGCCCCGCCAACGCTGATGTGCTGATCCGGAACGCAAGGGGATTGCGATGGGGAAGACGAGGCAACGCACGTAAACATCCGCTGCAGGCCGCATATCGCGCAGGCCTGCGCCGGTGTTCCCGAACCAACTACGAATGCCGCCGTGCCGGTCGACGACCGTTGCCGCGTGCCGTGCCTGTGCCGTTGGCAGGAGCGCCGGTGCCCGGTCATGTGCGCGGCACACGCCACCACCCGTTGACGATGGGGGGCCGTTCAAGGGCGCGCGGCGCATGGCCGCGGTGACCCTGCACGCATCGTCGGAAGCACCACCGGCCAGCCGCCGGCACACGTTGTTCCTTCCAACGGAAAGGGAGATACGCACATGGCTGTCCAGACCGAGTTCGTACAGAAACTGTTGTCCGATCCCGCATTCGCCGAACAGATCCGCAGCCAGGCCCTGGCGGCGGTGGTGGGTGGGCAGGAAAGCCCCGCCTGGAAAACCTATTTCGGTGCCCAGCACTTCACCGGCCTGGCGACCGACCCGGCCAAGCTGCAGGCCCTGGGGGCCAAGGCGGGCGCGGCGGCCTGCACCTGCAACAGCACCACGGTCACCACCACCACCAGCCCCATCTGCACCGGCACCACCACCACCGGGTCGGGCTGACGACATCGCGGCACCGACCCTTGCGTCCTCATCGATCCACAAGGAGTTGAAGATGGCACTTTCGCAGAAGACAAACGACGTGGTGCAGAAGGCGATCAATGACAAGGCCTTCGCCGACCAGCTGCGCGCGCAGGGCTTGAAAGCGATCCATGCCGGCGCCGGCAGCAGCGAATGGAAGGCGTACTTCTCGCAGTTCGCGTCCAGCCCGGAAGAACTGCAGGCGATGTCGGCCGGCGACAGTTCGGTGGCCGCGTGCACCTGCCACAGCCGCACGGTCACCACCACCAGCACGCCGCTGTGCACCACCACGACCACCACCACCAGTAGTTGATGTTGCGCCGATATGCGGGTGTGCGCTGCGCACCCGCATATCGCTTTCTGTCGTTGCCGCAAGGAGAGCTGCCGTGCTGCCTATCGATACCGCAATCGACCACGCGCCCGCACCGGGCGCATCGCCGGCCCCGGCCGCGCATCGTGAACAGGAATGGCGCGCGCTGGTGGACCAGTACCTGCCGGTGGTACCGCAACGTTCGGGCTGGCGCTACCGCCCCCCGCAGGCCGAGCACCCGTCGCAGGGCTGGAAGCTGCACGTCTCAGCCACTCTGCCCAATGCCATCGATGTATTCCGCCGCTGCGCGCCGTTGCTGGTGGAGCAGGGCGTGGCGTTCAAATCGGTGAAGACCCTGAACATCCTCAACCGTTTGAACAGCGCCATTCCGTTCGGTTTCAGCCAGATCGGCAAGTTCATCACCGTCTACCCGCGCGACGCGGCGCACGCGCTGGCGCTGGCCGAAATGCTGGACCAGGCCACGCGTGATCTGGCCGCGCCCGCCGTACCGTTTGACCGCCCCTACCGGCGCGGCAGTGCGGTGTACTTCCGCTACGGCGCGTTCGGTCATGAAGAAATGGAAGATGCCGACGGGCGCAAGGTCAGCGCGCTGCGCTTGCCCAGCGGCGAACAGGTGCCGGATCTGCGCGAACCGGGCAAGGCCGTGCCCGACTGGGTGGACTGCCCGTTCGCACCAGTGATCGATGCCGCCGCACCGCCCACGCCGTTGCAGACCCGCTTCCTGTGCCACGACGCCTTCATGCAGCGCGGCAAGGGCGGTGTGTACCGCGCGGTGGACATCGCCTCGTCCCCGGCGCGGCTGTGCGTGGTGAAAGAAGGGCGCCGCCACGGCGAGACCAACTGGTTGGGCCTGGATGGCCGCAGTTTCGTCGAACGCGAAGAAGCCTTCCTGCGTGCCGCGCACGGTGCCGCCTTCGCTGCACCAGCGGTGATCGATGCGTTCTGCATCGGCGAGCACCGCTATCTGGTGATGGAACACATCGATGGCGAACCGCTGCTGCAGGCCTGCGCCGACCCGCAGCGCAAGATCGCGCTGGAGACCGCGCTGGCCTACGCTTCGGCGGTGGCCACCGTGCTGGCGCAACTGCATGCGGCGGGCTGGGTATGGCGCGACCTGAAGCCGGCCAACCTGATGGTGGACCGCAGCGGACGCCTGCGCCCGCTGGACTTCGAAGGCGCGCTGCGCGTGGATGCCACCAGCGATGTGCCCTGGGGCACGCCCAGCTACATGCCGCCGGAAGCGCGCCACGGCGCATTCCAGGGCAGCCACCTGCGCGAAGACCTGTATGGGCTGGGTGCGACCATCCACCAGTTGCTGACCTCGTGGCTGATGCATCGCGACGAGGCCGAGCCGGGTGAACCGGCCAGCGCCCAGCAGCGGCCCAGTGTGGGGCGGCTGCGCCGCGGCGTGCCGCGCGCGATACGCGAGCTGGTAGCGGCCTTGATGCACGCCGATCCCCTGCAGCGACCCACCGCCGCCAGCGCCGCAACGCTGCTGTCCGCGTACGCACGCGAGGTGCTGCCGGTTCCGGTTCCGGCCAAACGCGATTCGGCCCTGGTGCGGCGCGTGCGCGAAAAGATGTGGAATGAAGTGCAGGAAATGCTGCTGCTCGACCCGATGCAGGCGAGCCCGCCTCCACAGCTGTAGAGCCGAGCCATGCTCGACTGCGCGATCTATGCAATGAGGATTCTTGCAAACCCGACCTGAGGAAACTTGCATAACTCTCGAACATTGAGCGAATTCAAGAATTCCACTTAACGTTCAACGTTTTAGGAATGCTTGAATAGCCGCCGGGAGTAGGGATTCCTACCATTCTCTCCGTCGCCCACCCCCACCCAGGCGGGCGGCGCTCCCCTCCCTTATCTCCGTTCGGGAGGGGAGCTTTCCCTATTTCATTGTCCGAGAGAGACACCCATGCACATCTTCAAGAAGGCCGCGCTGGCTGCAGCGCTGGTCACCGCTTCGCTGTCCGCGAATGCCGCCGAAACCCACATCACCATCCTGGCCGACGTCGACCCGACCCTGGCCCTGCTGCAGGCCGACGGCAGCCCGCTGCCGGATGCGATCAAGATGGTCCACAAGCCGGGAACGGGTCTTGATGCCTGGAAGCGGCAGGTGCGCATCTATTCCAACGACATCGACAAGGACATCGAAGTCCGTCTGATCAACGAGCCGGTGCTGATCGGCAATGCCGCCGGCACGCCGTCGGTGCCGCTGAAGGTCAGCCTGAACAACCGTGAGCTGGGCCTGGCCGCCACCGACTACCTGGCTGCTGATCTGTTCGATGGCGCGCTGCCGGGTGCCTCGGTGGCCATGCCGCTGGAGATCGCCCAGAAGACCCCAGGCGCAATCACCGTGGCTGACAGCTTCCAGGGCATGGTCAGCATCGCCATGAAGCAGAAGACCGCCAGCCCGTAAGTTCCGCCCCGCGCCGGCCCGCTTGCTGGGCCGGCCGCTTCTGGTTGCCCCCCCATGAATGCTACCGCCCCCGCCGTTACCCGGCTGGCGCTCGCGCTTGCCTTGTCGCTGGCTGCGCCGATGGTCGCCGCGCGCGGCGTTCCTGCCGGCTTCGAGGATCTGGTCGAAGGCCAGACCGAGCAGCTGGACGTGCGCCTGTTCGGCCGTTCGACCGGGTTGATGCCCGTGCGCGTCACCCTCGACCACGTGCAGCTGGAAGCGCCCGCCGAAGCGCTGCAGGCGCTGCAGCTGCCCGCCGAAGCACAGGCGGCGCTGCTGCCGGCACTGTCGCAGCCGCTGCCGCGCAACAGCCACCTGGCCTGCCGCTACGGCGGTGCCGCCGCCGGTTGCGGCTATCTCGATCCCCCGGAGGACCCCACCGCCGTGCGCGCACTGTATGACGAGGGCGAGGGCGCGGTGCGCCTGTTTGTCGCCCGCCAATGGATTCCCGGCGAACCCGCCGCGCAGCGCCACCACCAGGTCAGCGCCAACGCCGAGAACGCCTTCCTGCACCAGCAGACGGTGAACCTGAGCGGCGGCCGCGATTACCAGGCGCTGGCCGCACAGGGTACCGGCGTGCTGGGCCTGTTCGAGCGCGGCCACGTCTCGGCCAACTGGACCTTCAGCCACCAGCGCTACCGCAACCAGCGCACCCGGCAGGATTTCCAGCTGGACAACGCTTACTACCGGCATGACATCGGCCCGGAGCACTACCTGCAGGCCGGGCGCATGGACCGCCGCAACCTGTCCAGCCCGCAGGGCGGCACCTTCAGTTTCAGCATGCTGCCGCTGGACCGCTTCCAGGGCCTGCGCATCGGCACCACCCAGGCCTACGTGGACAGCGAGGCGGCGGTGCAGGCCACGCCGCTGACCGTGCTGCTGGCACGCGATGCACGCGTCGATGCCTTCGATGGCCAGCGCCTGCTGCAGACCTACTACCTGCAGGCCGGCATCAACCAGATCGATACGCGCCGGTTCCCGTTCGGCAACTACACCGTCACCCTGCGCATCTACGAAGACGGCGTGCTGGTGCGCAGCGAAGACGCGCCCTTCGACAAGGGCGGCGACTGGGCCGACAGCAGCGTGCAGTGGTTCCTGCAGGGCGGCCGCCGCAGCGAGCGCCGCAGCGACCAGTTCGACGGCGAGATGTCGGCAATGGGCGGCGTGCGCGTGCCGCTGGGGCGCAGCGCCACCGTCATCGCCGGCGTGGCCGACCTGGGCGGCTTCAGCTATGGCGAACTGCGCGTGGACCTGCGCCGGTTGTTTGCCACGCAGGAAATCCGCGCCAGCTTCAGCGGCATGCACGGCAGCGACGGCAGCGGTGGGCAGCAGTATCAGCTGTCCTACCGCCGCCGTGCGTCGTGGAATCTGTACCAGCAGCGCATGCGCGGCAAGGCATGCGAATTCCGCGACGATGCACGCGACCAGTTGGGTTGCGTCGATTCGCTCAGCGCCTCGGTGGCGCTGCCGGTGGCCGGGGGCAATGCCTACCTGGCCTATACCCGGCGCCAGACCTGGCGGCAGGGCGTGGGCGTGCCCGGCGATATCGACGATCCGCTGCATGGCCTGGACCCGCTGCTGCCGCCGTGGGCGCCGCAGCCCAGCCGCGAACCGCAGCTCAGCCGCACCTGGCAGGCCAGCTACAACCGCAGCGAACGCTGGGGCGATTTCAGCGCGTCCACCCGCGTGGGCGTGTGGCAGCAGCACAACGACGGCAGCCTGCGCAGCAGCCGCGATCGCGGCGTGTTCCTCACCCTTGCCCTGACCCGCCTGCAGCAGGGCGAGCGCGGCAACGCGCAGCGCCGCTACGGGCTGGATCTGCGCCAACCGCAGCACCAACGCCCGGATCTGACCTACAGCGTGGCGCAGAGCCTGCGCCAGGACCACGACGACCAGTTCCGCGAACTGTCCGCCGAACTGCGCGGCAACAACAGCGATCGCTACAGCGCCACGCTGAGCGCACAGGTGCAGAACCGTATCGGCCACACCGGCGCGACGGTGTCGCGCTACCAGCAGCGCGGCCGCGACGAGATGGCCTACAGCGCCACCCATAGTTCCGGCGTCGCACTGGGCTCGCGCGGGCTGTACTGGGGCGGTGGCCTGGGCGCCGATGCGGGCCTGGCCGTACAAGTCGATGGCACCGACGACCTGGAGCTGACCGGCGTGGCCGCCGAGCTGCAGGTGGGAGGCCTGCGCCGCCAGCGCCTGCAGCTGGGCGAGCGCCGCCTGCTGCCACTGCCGGCCTACCAATCGCACCGCGCCGAAGTGCAGGACGCCAGCGCGCTGGACAGCATCGCCTCCATCCGCGTGAGCGGCGTGGGCGGCGCGCGCCCGCTGTTCCTGCCGCCCGGCAAGCTGATGCGCATGCCGGTGCCGATTGAAGTGACCTACACCTTCATCGGCAACGCGCAGGACCTGGCCGGCACGCCGCTGCGCGGCGCCCGCATCCTCAACGCACCGGTGCCGGGCACCGGCAGCAATGGCGGCTTCGTGGCCGACTTCCCGCGCCGCGAAACCGTGCTCTACCTGCTGCAGGATGATCGCCTGCTGCAATGCCCGCTGCAGATACGCGAGCGCCGCCAGGTGGTGCTGCTGGTGGGGGCCGTGCAGTGCGAACCGCTGAACGTGGCGCAGTTGCCCGCAGAGATCCGCCAGCAGGCGCGGGTGACGCGGCTGCTGCAGGAAAAGGCCTTGATGGCCAGCAGCCAGCAGGCGGCAGCAGGAGGTGTGCGATGAGCCGGCGGCTGTGGTGGTGGCTGGTGCTGTTCTGTGCGCTGGTGGTGATGGCGCCGCGTGCGATGGCGCAACGGCCGCCGGAGACGCACCCGACTGATGAGCATCGCGACATCGTGATGACGTGGGATCGGTCTGCGATGCCGGGGGACATTGTGTTGATGCCGCCGCGAACGCTGCTGGCGTATGACCACGTGGATCTGGGAAAGCGCTACGGCGAACTGCACCTGACGTGTGTTTCGGATAGCAGCGCGGAGAGGGGTAGGTGCCCGGTTGAGGGGATCGAGGATCCTGATACTGGTCTCAGAAGTATCGCTCTGACTTTCGTTGAGCAACGCAGCCAAATGCATACAGAGTTGAGCATCCGAGGGGGGGTGGAACGGGCGCTCAGCAGTCGCGCCTGCTTGGGTGACTACTGGCAACTCGGGATCATGGCGCCTTGGTCGACCTACTTCAATGTCTGCCCTGGGGCAGAACCCGCGGGAATTGGCGCTCAGCTTGCTATTGAGATGCCGGAACTTGGGAAGCTCGTCGCAGGCATCTGGACCGCAACGCTCGAACTCCGCGCGAACACCCCCGACGCCCGCAACCTCGCCACGTACACCTACCGTTTCACGCTCACCATCACCGACTACGACGCGGTCTCCATCTACCTGCCCGAGTTCCAGGAAGCCGCCCCCACCGTAGGCCTCAATCTGAGCTACGACCCCATTGCCCGAACGGTCGGTGGCCGCGCGCACCTGGACATGTGCCTGTATGACGGCCTCGGTTCGCAGAGCGAGTACCTCGGCGTCACCGTGCGCGACAGCGGCACGCGCCGTCCCGGCCCCACCGGCTATTCGGTCTGGCACACCGATGGCGGTAGCGACGACGGCCAGCGTGTGGATTACACCGTCACCCTCGACCACAACGGCGCGCGCATTCCCATGCGCAATGGCGTGGAAGAGCAGCTGCGCAACATCGATACCGCGCGCCTGCGCCTGGTGATGTTGCCGGGCATGACCCAGCCGGTGTTCTGCGTGCCCACGCCGCTCACCCTCGATACCCCGCGCGTCCCTATCGACGAGAAGCGCTCTGGTGCCTACCAGGGCGATCTGAAGGTCGAACTGCGCCTGCCCACTTCCCGCCCTTGATGTTGATGGAGTTCGCCATGAATCCTGCTTTGCCCTGCCTGTTCGCCTGCGCGTTGCTGCTTGCAGCGGTGCCCGCCCACGCCAACCTGACCGTACATCCCATGCGCACCTCGGTCGAGGCCGGCAAGGGCGCGCAGATCCGCGTGTACTCGCAATCCACTACCGCGCAGTACGTGCAGGCGTCGATCCTTCGCATCGACGATCCAGCCAGTGGGGACGAGCAGGAAGTCGAGATCGAGCCGGCCGACGCGGCGATCACGATCACACCCGGCAAGTTCGCCTTGGCGGGTGGCGCCAATCGGCTGATCCGGGTCATTCCATTGCAGCCGGTGGAGAAGGAGACCGCCTACCGCGTGTACTTCGAAGCTGTGCGCGGCCCCGACGATGCCGAGCCGGACGATCCGGCCACCCGCGCCGCGGTGGGCATGAGCCTGGTCTGGGGCGCGCTGGTAAACGTGGTTCCGGCCAATGGACGCGTGGACGTGCGCATACAGGGCGACAGCCTGGTCAATGCCGGAACGCTGCGGGTGGGCCTGACCAGCGTGGCCGACTGCGATGCAACCGGTGCCTGCACCGCCCATGACGTCTCACGCAGCCTGTACCCCGGCGCATCCCTGCAATTGCCCTTTACCCCGAAGCCTGGCCATCGCCTGCAGCTGCGCTATCGGTTGACCCGCGATGGCTATCGCGAACACGTGCAGGCCCTCGCGCTCTGAAGCGCTCGACCCGTCGCGGCGGCACGCAGCGACGGGCTTCTTTTCCCTTGGTTGTTAAGGAGTGAACATGAACCGGATCTATCGTCGTCTATGGTCGAAGGCTCTGCAGTGCTGGGTCGTGGCCAGTGAGTTGGCGCGTTGCGAAGGAAAGTCCAGCAAGCACAAACTAGCTTTTTCTTCGGTTCTAGTGGCCGCCGGTTTGATCGCCGGTGGTACTGCCAGCGCAAATGACACTGTCTTTCTTGGCTGCGGTAGCAACGAGTCTGGATTCACAAGGTGTGCCCCGTTCCTTGGCCATGACACGGTGAGCCATGCCGACGCGTCCTTGCGAAGTGGTTTCTTCTTTGTCATGGGTGCTGGCGCCTATGTGGACGGGAGCTACGCGACGGTTTTTGGGAACAAGGCGCGCGGTCTGGGAGACAATACGTCCGTATTTGGGTACGGAGCCGAAGCACTACAGGGCTACTCGACGGTAGTGGGAGCCCATGCCCAAGGGAATGGAATTGGTACCACGGTCATGGGAAACAATGCCAAGGCGTACTCCCAGAATTCGATTGCCGTGGGTAGCGGGGCGCGCACCGTCGAAAGCTCCGCGGGCGTTGCGCGGATAGCTATCGGCGGAAATGCCTTTGCAGGTACAGCAGGATACTCGGGTGCAGTGGCCCTGGGTGGAAATGCACGCGCTGAATACAACGGTGTAGCCGTAGGTCATCACGCCAAAGCATTGGCGGTCGGAAGTGTGGCACTGGGGCTGAATTCGGAGGCGACCGAATCCAACTCGGTATCGGTGGGCAGCAGCAGTACGAAGCGCCGGGTCGTCAACGTGGCAGACGCCCGACTGTCCTCTACCAGTACCGACGCGGTAACTGGCAAGCAGCTCCACGCCACCAACCAGAACGTCACCGCCGCGACCAACACGGCCAATGCCGCCAAGACCGCTGCCGACCAGGCATTGGTCAACACGCGACTGGTTACGCAGACCTCGGCCAGCAGTGCAGTGCGCGTGGGTGGTGACAACACGGGCATCCAGCTGGACATCCGCAACAAGTCCAACGCTAACCGCAAGCTGACCGGGGTGGCCGATGCAACGCTCAGCGCCACCAGCACCGAAGCGGTAACCGGCAAGCAGCTGCATGCCACCAACACCGCAGTCACCACCGCGCAGACCACCGCCACGGCGGCAAAGACCGCAGCGGACAGCGCGCTGGGCCAGGTGACCACCGTGGCCGGTCTTGTCGGGCAGGTCTCGGCCAGCGGCAATGTGCGTTTGGGTGCCCAGAACACCGGCACCGTGCTGGATGTATCCAACAAGAATGGCGCCGCTCGTCGTATCAGCAACGTGGCCAACGCCGCGCTCAGTACATCCAGCACCGATGCCGTGACCGGCCAGCAGCTGCATGCCACCAACACGACGGTGACCACCGCACAGACCACCGCAACCACCGCGAAGACGACCGCAGACAATGCCCTCGGTCAGGTGACCACCGTGGCCGGTCTGGTCGGGCAGGTCTCTACCAGCGGCAATGTGCGTTTGGGTGCCCAGAACACCGGCACCGTGCTGGACGTATCCAACAAGAATGGTGCTGCCCGCCGCATCAGCAATGTGGCCAACGCCACGCTCAGTGCCTCCAGCACCGATGCTGTGACGGGGCAGCAGCTGCATGCCACCAACACGGCGGTGACCACCGCGCAGTCCACCGCAACCGCCGCGAAGACGACCGCAGACAATGCCCTCGGCCAGGTGACCACCGTGGCCGGTCTGGTCGGGCAGGTGTCTGCTAGCGGCAATGTGCGCCTGGGTGCGCAGAACACCGGCACCGTGCTGGATGTAGCCAACAAGAATGGTGCTGGCCGCCGCATCAGCAACGTGGCCAATGCCACGCTCAGTGCCTCCAGCACCGAGGCCGTGACCGGTCAGCAGCTGCATGCCACCAACTCGGCGGTGACCACCGCGCAGTCCACGGCAACCGCCGCGAAGACGGCGGCCGACAGCGCCATCAGCCAGGTAGGTACCGTGGCCGGTCTGATCGGGCAGGTGTCGGCCAGCGGCCAGGTTCGCCTGGGTGCCGAGAACACCGGCACCGTACTGGACGTGTCCAACAAGAACGGCGCGCGCCGCCGCATCCAGAACATCGCTAACGGCATCCTGGGCGCATCGAGCACCGATGCGGTGACCGGTCAGCAGCTGTTTGCCACCAACGAGCGCGTAGGCTCGGCAGAGGCGCGGAACGAGGCCCAGGATCTGCAGTTGGTGGATCACGCTGATCGTCTGGCTGACCATCGTGTGGATCTGGACCGCCTGCGCGCCGACTTCGATGGCTTCGAACCGGATCTGGAAGGCGTGGTGAAGTTCAATGCTGACCGGACCCTGGTTGACCTTGAAGGTGCCGTGGTGAAGGGTGTCGGTCCGGGGGATATCAGCTCGGCTGCCAGTACGGATGCGGTGAATGGTGGGCAGTTGTTTGCCACCAATGCCCGGATTGAGCAGATGGAGCAGGGCAGTCGCTTCCTGCAGGTTGGCTACGACGAGTTTAGCGAGGATGCGTCTGCCGGGTGGTTGGGTGTCGCCATCGGTGATTCCGCAGAATCGTCACCGACTGGTCAAGGTGGCACCGCTGTGGGCAGCTTCTCGAAAGCGCTCGGCGTTAACTCGGTTGCATTGGGGCGGGCTTCGTGGGTAGTAGAAGAGGCAACCGAGGGTTTCGCGCTAGGTTCTAGCTCGCACGTTCAGGCTAGTGGGGGCGTTGCCTTGGGAGCTCGTGCAGTTGTCGGCGCTGACGCAGAAGGTGCTGTAGCCCTTGGGTATGGGGCAATCGCTGACGAGACGAATACGGTTTCTGTCGGGACAAAGGGGCGGCAACGCCGGATCGTAAATGTGGGTCGAGGCCACGCTGAGAATGACGTAGTTACAGTTGCACAACTCAGGGAATCTCTGGCAACCCTTGGAGGTGGTGCCGGCCTCGATGCCAGTGGCAACATCATCGCGCCCACCTACGCGATTCAGGGGAGCAACCACAACACCGTCGGCGATGCGCTGACCGCGCTGGATGGTGCGGTGGTTGTGACCGATGCACGGGTCGGCTCGCTGGAAGGCAAGCTGCGCTCGGCGTTCCAGGACACCGGGATCCGCGCTGATGGTTTGAACCAACTCACGCTGTCCGGCGCACAGGGGGCGGTGCTGACCAATCTGGCTGATGGTCGAATCGCAGCGGGCAGTCGCGATGCAGTGACGGGTAGCCAGTTGCACGATGCCAAGCAGGAGATCGCCCGCAATCGCAGCGATCTGGATGCGCTGCGCGATTCTCAGGTGACGGGTAACGATCTTACGCGCTCGTCTGCGGCTGAGACGGGGAGCGTTATTGACTTCGGTGGCGCGACAGTGACCGGCGTGGCGGATGGAGAGCTTTCCGCTCGGAGCAAGGACGTCGTTAATGGTGGACAACTGTTTGCGATTAGTGAGCGACTTGACGGTGTAGAGGGAAGTGCGCGGTTCCTCGCGATAGGCGGAGGTGGTGAGGACGCAGCGGCTAGAGCTGGTCTTGTTGGTGTCGCCATTGGTGATTCTGCTGAGGCATCGCCGGACAGTGAAGGGGGGGGGGCGGTCGGCAGCTACGCTCGATCGCTTGCAAAGAACAGTGTTGCACTCGGTCGCGCTGCTTTCGTCGATCGGAATGCGGGTAACGCTTTTGCTTTGGGTACGGGCTCTTCAGTTCTTCAGGAGAATGGAATCGCATTGGGAACAGAAAGCCGTGTGGCGATTGGGGCAGTTAATAGCGTGGCCATTGGCTATGGATCAGTTGCGACGGAATCACACACGGTCTCGTTCGGGAGTGACGGTGCAAAGCGCCGTCTAACCAACGTAGCCAACGGCCGCAATGCCCAGGACGCCACCACCGTCGCCCAGCTCAACGCCACCCTGGCCACCCTCGGTGGCGGCGCTCACATAGACAGCAACGGCAACATCATCGGCCCACACTTCACCGTGCAAGGCCAGCAGCAGTCCACCCTCAACGATGCACTGCAGTCGCTCGATGGCGCTGTCACCACCCAGGGCTCGCGCGTGGACAAGGTGGAAACCCAGCTCCGCTCCGTCTTCCAGGACACCACCACCCGCAGCGACGGCCTGAACCAGCTCACCCTGGCCGGTGCGCAGGGCATGGTCATTTCCAACGTGGCCAACGGTCTGGTGGCTGCCGGTAGCCGTGACGCGGTCAATGGCGGGCAGCTGCACGACGTGCAGCAGCAGCTCAATGGGCGCATGGATGGCCTGGAACAGCGCATCGACGGGCAGCCGCAGGCGCGCGTTGCCAGCACGCCGGAAGCCCCGCAGCCTCAAAGCGAAACGCCGACCGTGGCCGACACCGGCAAGGCCCCCAACGCCACGCCGGAAACCCCGAAGGAACCGACCCCGCAGGTCGACACCGCCGATCTGGAAAAGATGCTGGCCCGTGCCAACGAGTACAGCGATGGCATCTCGCGCGAGGTGGATCGTCGCCTGGACAAGATGGACAAGCGCTTCAACCGCATGGCGGCGATGAGCAGCGCGCAGAGTGCGATGGCGATGAACACCGCTGGCCTGAACACCTACAACCGCCTGGGCGCAGGCGTGGGCTACAGCGATGGCGAATCGGCCATGGCGGTGGGCTACCAGCGTGTCCTCAACGAAAAAGGCTCGGCCACCTTCAGCCTCAATGGCGCCTTCACCAACAGCGGTGAACGCACCATGGGCGTGGGCCTGGGCATTGGCTGGTGAACCATGAGCACTGACAAGCAGAACCCCGAACCGGGGCGGCGTTCCAGCATGCTGGAAAGGGAAATGCGCAGCTATCGCTACGTGAGCCGCTTCATGAGCTACCGGCGCTATTACACGCTGCGCGCGAAGTTCCACTATTACCGGCGTTACCTCAATTCGGTCACGCTCGTGGTGGTCTTCATGGGCGTGTGCCTGGCCACGACGGTCTGGGTGGGCTGGCGCGCGATGAACCCCACGGTGCCGCGCGTCCACCCGCAGGCGGCGCAGGTGCGCATGGAGATGCTGTCCTACGAGGCGCATCGACGGATGGGGGCCGTGCGCCATGCCGATGGCCGCGGGCTGACGCCGTTCACTACCCATGCGCGCATCGTGGCCGGTGCGCAGCGGGCCATGCAGGTGCGGCAGGCCCTGCAGGTGCCGGTGTCGCTGCAACTGCAGTCGGACATGCTGGCTGACATTGCCGATTACATCGGCATGGCCGGTGTGTGCGCGCCGTACCCCTGCGAGAAGGTGAGCGAGTACATCCAGACCCTGCACGAGGCGAGCGAACGCAGCATGCAGGTGCACCAGGCACTGCAGCCGATACTGGAGGTGCCGGAGGACGTGGTGCCGGAACTGGAGGGGGAGCGCAGTCGCCTGGCCCACGGCTGGGCGGACGACTTCGGCGATGTGCACGCACACCTGTGGATACTGCATGACCTGCGGCGCATGCACGCCAACATGATGTACCAGTCCAGCTATCGGGAGCCCTGGCCGCTGATGGGGCGGGTGATGTATCGCGACCAGCTGCCGTACAGCCAGTGGTAGGTGGGCGAGGGTGGCGCCGGTCGCGGCCGGCGCTGCCTCATGTGCCGAAGTAGCTGCTGGCTTCGTCTTCGGCCAGCAGCTGCCGCACCTGCGCCGCCGAAGCGCGCCGCATCGGCTTTTCATCCACCGGTGACAGCGGCGCCTGGCGCAGGGCGTCGTAGGGCAGTACGGCCAGGTCGAAGGTCAGTTCCTCGGCGCTGAAAACCCAGACCGGAACGTCCAGGCTGCGCTCGCGGTCCAGCCGCAGGCGGCGCGTGCGCGATTCGGCGGGAATGCGGTGCTCGTCCAGGAAGCGGTGCACGGCCTCGGCATCATCGCTGTGCAGGTGCAGCTGCACGGGGCTGTTGGCATCGGCGGTGCCGTCCAGCACGGGGCCGACCAGGCGCGGGGCAAAGCCGTGCAGGAACTCCAGCGCGTTGACCGCAGCCTCGCGGCGGCGCTGCAGCTGGCTGCTGTGCTGGGGGCCAGCGAACAGCCGCTGGTGCTCGCGCAGGGCGTCTTCGATCTCGGAATTGCGGGGCAGGGAAGCATCGTCGTGGATGCCGAGCCGGCTGGCGGCCTTCAACTTGGCCTGATGGTAGTCGCGGATACCGCCTTCGGCCATCAGGCGGGCGGCTTCGTGGGCGAGGCGATGGCGTCGCTCGCGGGTCTGGCTGGCAGCATGCTGGCGTGCGCGATGCATGCGATGACTCCTGTTGCGACCTGGGTACAGAGTAGCGCAGGGATGTGACATGCGCGTGCTCGGTGGGCACTTGCTTTGGTAGGTGCCGACCTTGGTCGGCACGAAGGGCCAACCAACGGGCTGCGTGGGGCCAACCAAGGTTGGCCCGCTACCTTGCTCTGGTAGGTGCCGACCTTGGTCGGCACGCAGGGCCAACCAAGGTTGGCCCCCACCCATCCGTCCCTTAGAAGATATCGAACGCGGCGGCGTCGGCCTGCGGGGTGCTCTGCAGGTCCAGGTCGTAGTCGGTCAGGCGGTCCATGTCTTCCACCTTCACCCACTCGGTGGCGCCGTTCAACGTGGTCTGCACCATGCCCGCCGGCGGCTCGTTCTGGGCGATCGGGGTGTCCTTCAGCGCAACGCGCATGTAGTCGATCCAGATCGGCAGGGCGGCCTTGCCGCCGTACTCGCGGTAGCCCAGCGAACGGAAGTCGTCGCGGCCCACCCAGACGGTGGTGGCGTAGGGACCGCCGAAGCCGGAGAACCACGCGTCGCGGTGGTCGTTGGTGGAACCGGTCTTGCCACCCACGTCCTCACGGCCCAGCACCTTGGCGGCGGTACCGGTGCCGCGCTGCACGACGTCGCGCATCATCGACACCAGCTGGTAGGCGGTGCGGGCATCGATCGCGCGCGGGGCGGTGCGGGCATCCGGGTTGGCCGGCGCGGCCGGGGTCTCGGTGGCCGGCTTGGCGGCAGCGGTCGGGTCCACCTTCGGGGCCGGGGCGCCGAAGTTGAAGCCGTCCACCACCTGGTTCACTGGCTGGTCGCTGCTGCCGGCGCACTCACGGCAGGCCAGCGCCGGGTTTTCCTTGAACACCAGGTTGCCGTCGCGGTCGTTCACCTGGTCAATCAACCAGGTGTCCACGCGCGAGCCGCCGTTGGCGAACACGGCATAGCCGCGGGCCACCGACAGCGGGGTCAGCGAGGCGGTACCCAGCGACATCGACAGGTTCGGCGGCAGCTCCGATTCGGCGAAGCCAAACTCGCTGATGTACTTGCGTGCGTAGTCCACGCCCATGCCGTCCAGCAGGCGCACCGACACCAGGTTGCGCGACTGCACCAACGCTTCACGCAGGCGCATCGGGCCGCGGAAACCGCCACCATCGTTTTGCGGTGCCCAGGTCTTGCCGCGGCGGTCGCGGAACACCACCGGGGCGTCCAGCACGATCGAGGCCGGGTTGTAGCCCTTGTCGAAGGCGGCTGCGTAGACGAACGGCTTGAAGCTGGAACCGGGCTGGCGGCGGGCCTGGGTGGCACGGTTGAACTTGTTGCCCGAGAAGCTGAAGCCACCCACCAGCGCCTTCAGCGCGCCACTGTGGGCGTCCAGCGAGACCAGCGCGGACTGGCCGCGCGGAATCTGGTCCAGCAGCCACTCGCCTTCCTTGGCACCGGCGCGCACGCGCACGATGTCACCGCGCTGCACCAGCTTGCCGGGGGTCTTGTTGGTCCACTTGGCGGCACCGGCCGGCAGCACGATCTCGCTGCGGTTGGCCAGCACCACCGTGGCGCTGCCATCGGCGCCGGTGCTGGCCACGATGGCCGGCAGCAGGCCGGCCTGGCCGTACATGCCGCGCAGGTGCTCGGCCAGGGCCGCGGCATCGTCGCCGGCGCCCAGCGTCACCTGCTTTTCCACGCCGTGCCAGCCGTGGCGGTGGTCGTACAGCAGCAGGCCGTCACGCACGGCCAGGTTGGCCGCGGTCTGCAGGGTGGCATCGATGGTGGTGGTGACGTGGTACCCCTTGTTGACCACATCGCCGCCGAAGCGGGCGATCATTTCCTGGCGCACCAGCTCGGCCACGTAAGGCGCCTCCACCTGCACCGGCGGTTCATGCGCGGTGGCGTGCATCGGCACGGCCTTGGCCGCGTCGGCCTCGGCCTGGGTGACGAACTTCAGGTCGGCCATGCGCTGCAGCACGTAGTTGTCGCGGCGCTGGCGGGCACGTTCCGGGTTGGAGATCGGGTTGCCCGAGGAGGGGAACTTGGGGATGCCGGCCAGCGAGGCCATTTCATCCAGGTCCAGCTCGTTCAGCTTCTTGCCGTAGTAGAACTCGGCCGCGGCGGCCACGCCGTAGGCGCGGTTGCCGAAGAAGCTCTTGTTCAGGTACAGCTCGAAGATCTCGTCCTTGCTCAGCTCCGACTCGATCTTGCGGGCCAGCAGGATCTCGGCCAGCTTGCGGGTGTAGCTGTATTCGGAACTGAGGAAGAACTGGCGGGCCACCTGCTGGGTGATGGTGGAACCACCGGGCACGCGCTTGTCGTTGGTGGTGGCCAGCAGCCACACCGCACGGCCGATGCCCTTGTAGTCCACGCCCCCGTGTTCATAGAAGCGGGCGTCTTCGGTGGCCAGGAAGGCCTTCTTCAGCTTGTCCGGCACGTCCTTCATGGTGATGGGGGTGCGCCGGGTCTCGCCGAACACCGCCATCAGCTTGCCGTCGGCAGCGTAGACGTACATGGGCTCCTGCATTTCCACATCGCGCAGGGTCTGCACGTCGGGAAGCTTGGAGGACACGGCGTAGTACAGGCCGCCCACGGCGGCCGCTCCGACCAGCGCCAGGACCAGTACAACAAGGAAGATCCAGCGCAGCCAGCGGCGGAGTCGAGTCATCGGGTTCAGATTCCGATTGCGAATTTCGTGGTCGCAGAGTATAGATTACGCACGGTGGCGGCTGGGGTCGCTACCAGGGGACGCAACGACAAACGCCAGGGGCTGCATCGTGAACCTGTGAGGGACTTCACAGCAGGGTGGTTGCCATTTGCTAAGAATACGTTATTAATGCGCGGACACAGTTCTTGTGTCCAAGTGCCCGTCGGCAGGGGAGAAACCGTGGGGCTTATCCCAAAAGGTCAGTCGCCACTCATAGGCGTCGACATCAGTTCGACTGCGGTGAAGCTCTTGCAGCTTTCCCGCAGCGGTAGCCGTTTCCGCGTGGAACATTACGCCGTGGAACCTCTTCCGCCGAATGCGGTGGTGGAGAAGAACATCGTTGAAGTGGAGGCCGTGGGTGAGGCCATCCGCCGCGCGATGAACCGCTCCGGCAGCAAGGCCAAGCTGGCCGCCGCTGCCGTGGCCGGCTCGGCGGTGATCACCAAGGTGATCCCGATGCCGGCCGATCTGGACGAAAACGACATGGAAGCCCAGATCGAGCTGGAAGCGGTCAACTACATTCCGTACCCGATCGAGGAAGTGAACCTGGACTTCGAGGTGATCGGGGCGATCCCGAACAACCCGGAAATGGTCCAGGTGCTGCTGGCCGCATCGCGTTCGGAAAACGTGGAACTGCGCCAGTCGGCGCTGGAACTGGGTGGCCTGCAGGCCAAGGTGATGGACGTGGAGGCCTTCGCGGTCGAGAACGCCTTCGCCCTGGTGGCCAGCGAACTGCCGGTGTCCAGCGATGGCGTGGTGGCCCTGGTGGACATCGGCGCGACCATGACCACCCTGAACGTCCTGCGCGGTGGCCGCAGCCTGTACAGCCGCGAACAGGTGTTCGGTGGCAAGCAGCTGACCGACGAGATCATGCGCCGCTACGGCCTGAGCTACGAGGAAGCCGGTCTGGCCAAGCGCCAGGGTGGGCTGCCGGAAAGCTACGAAATGGAAGTGCTGGAACCGTTCAAGGAAGCCACGGTGCAGCAGATCAGCCGCCTGCTGCAGTTCTTCTACGCGGGCAGCGAATTCAACCGGGTTGATCACATCGTGCTGGCCGGCGGCTGCGCTGCGCTGGCAGGCCTGCCGGAAATGGTCGAAGAACAGCTGGGCGTGCCGACCGTAGTCGCCAACCCGCTGGCACAGATGACCTTGGGCCCGAAGGTGCAGGCCCAGGCGCTGGCCCAGGATGCCCCGGCGCTGATGATCGCCACCGGTCTGGCACTGAGGAGCTTCGACTGATGGCACGCATCAATCTATTGCCTTGGCGCGCCGAACGGCGCAAGCAACGCCAGCGCGAGTTCGGGGTCATGCTGGGCATGGCCGCACTCGGCGGTGTGCTGCTGTCGCTGCTGGTGTGGTTCTACTACGACATGCAGGTGAGCGGCCAGATGGACCGCAATGCCTACCTGCAGGCCGAGATCACCAAGGTGAAGGCGCAGAACGCCGAGATCGACCGTCTGGACGAGCAGAAGAACCGTCTGCTGGCCCGCAAGGCGGTGATCGAACAGCTGCAGGCCAAGCGCTCGCAGATGGTTCACCTGTTCGACGCCCTGGTCCGCACCATTCCCGATGGCGTGGTGCTGACCGCCCTGCAGCAGGATGGCGACACCCTCACCCTGGAAGGCCGCACGCAGTCCAATGCGCGCGTGTCCGCCTACATGCGCAACCTGGAAGTGTCCGGCTGGATGACCAACCCGGAACTGTCGATTATCAAGGCCAGCGAGCCTGAGAAAGACAAGGACGCCGCACCGGTGGGTCCGGTGGCTGACATCAAGGCCCTGCCGTATGTGTTCAAGGTGACGGTGAAGCTGCCGGCACAGAGCGAGGAGTCGACCACTCCGGGCCTGAACGCCGACGGCAGCGTGGCAACTGGCGCACCGGCTGCACCCACCGTGGCCCCGCTCAGTGCGGGCCCGGATGCCGCCGCACCGGCTGCTCCGGCCGCACCGGGCGCAGCCCCGGCGCCGGCCAATGCACCGGCCCCGGGCAACGCACCGGCACCTGCACCGCAGGCCCCGGCCGCACCGGCCACCCCCGCAGCGCAACCGGCACCGCCGGCCGCCGCACCGAAGAACGAGGGTAGCCGCCTGGCCCAGCCGCCGCAGGCCTTCCATGCCCTGCCGCAGGGGGACCGCGCATGAGCAAGAAAGTCGAACTGAAGAACCTTGATTTCAACGACATCGGCAACTGGCCGCGCAACGCCAAGATTGTCTTCTGCTCGCTGATCGCCCTGGTCATCATCTTCGTGCTGTGGATGCTGCTGATCAGCGGCAAGCGCGAAGAGCTGCAGACCCTGGAAAGCCAGGAAACCACCCTGCGCCAGGAATTCACCAAGGAACAGGAACGCGCGGTCAACCTGGAACCGCTGAAGCAGCAGCTGGCACAGATGGAACAGGTGCTGCAGCAGATGCTGCGCCAGCTGCCCAGCAAGACCGAGATGCCCGATCTGATCATCGACATCTCGCAGACCGCGCTGTCCAGCGGCCTGGCCAACCAGCTGTTCGAGCCGGAAGAAGAGCAGGTCAAGGAGTTCTACGCCGAAAAGCCGATCAAGCTGAGCATGGTGGGCAGCTACCACCAGTTCGGTGCGTTCGTCAGTGGCGTGGCCTCGCTGCCGCGCGTGGTCATCCTGACCATGCACGACATCAACCTGAAGCCGGCCGACAAGACCAACGGCAACATCCGCGCCGGTGCGCTGGTGCTGTCCGGTACGGTCAAGACCTACCGTTACCTGGATGAAACCGAGGTGGCGGAACAGCAGAAGGCTGAAGCAGGCGAAGCAGGCAAGGAGGCGCAGAAGTGATCCGTTCCTTCATTGCACGCGGTGGCATGGCGATGGCGGTACTGCTGCTGGCCGCCTGCGGCCGCGGTGTGACCAGCACGCCGGGCGATGCCCCCAACCTTGAGAAGTGGGTCGAGAGCGAACGCGCCCGACCGGCGCAGCCGCTGGAGCCGCTGCCCGTCATGCAGCAGTTCGAGACCTTCGAATATTCCGCGCAGGGCATGCGCGATCCGTTCACCGATGCCTGGACCAATCCGCAGCAGGGGACTGGCGGATTGCGCCCGGATCCGAACCGGCGCAAGGAACCCCTGGAAGGGTTCCCGCTGGATGCACTGGACATGGTCGGCACCATCGGCACCGGCGGCGGTACCGTCGCGCTGGTGATGGGGCCGGACAAGGTGACTTACCGGGTACGCCCGGGCGGTTACCTGGGGCAGAGCGACGGGCGGGTCACCGCGGTCTTCGAAGACCGCGTGGAGCTGATCGAACTGGTGCCGGATGGCGCGGGTGGCTGGCTGGAACGTCCGGCTACGCTCGCGCTGGAAGATCAATGATCGTTTACTGGGGATAGCACGATGACTTTTCACCAAGCCAAGGGGCTGCGACCCATCCGGCGCTCTACCTTGAACCGCATCAGCGCGCTGGGAGTCGCGTTGATGCTGGCCTGCGCTCCGGCGCTGGCTGCCGCACCGGCTGCAAAGCCGGCCAGCACCACCGTCGCTGCACCGGCCACCGCGCCGGCCAGCCTGGCGGTGTCGCGCATCGACTTCAAGCGCGGTGACGACGGCAGCGGCCGCCTGATCGTGCAGTTCGACGGCCAGGGCGCCATCCCGGATCTGCGCACGCAGGACAACAGCGTGATCGTGGATGTGGGCAACGCACGCCTGCCGGCGAACCTGCAGAAGCCGATGAACGTGACCGACTTCGCCACGCCGGTGCAGCGCATCGACGCCAAGCCGTCCGGTGCCGGCACCCAGCTGGTGCTCAGCACCGGCGGTGCGGTCGAATCGCTGGCCTACCAGAGCGGCAACGAATACGTGGTCGAGATCACCCCGCGCAAGGCTCCGGCCGCGGTGGGTGCGGTCAGCGCCGGCAGCGTCAGCCAGGCCGCCAAGGGCGTGCCGCAGCGCGGCTACAGCGGCAAGCCGGTCACCTTCAACTTCCAGGACGTGCCGGTGCGCACCGTGCTGCAGTTGATCGCCGAAGAATCCAACCTGAACGTGGTGGCCTCCGATTCGGTGCAGGGCAACGTGACCCTGCGCCTGGTCAACGTGCCGTGGGACCAGGCACTGGACATCGTGCTGCGTGCCAAGGGCCTGGACAAGCGTCGCGACGGCAGCGTGATCTGGGTTGCGCCGCAGGCCGAACTGGCCAAGTTCGAGCAGGAAAAGGAAGACGCGCGCATTGCGATCGAGAACCGCGAAGACCTGGTGACCGATTACGTGCAGATCAACTACCACAGCGCCACGCAGATCTTCAAAGCGCTGACCGAAGCCAAGGGCATCGGCGGCGGCGGTAGTGGTGGCCAGGGTGGTGGCGGCAGTGGTTCGTCGTCGCAGGAAGAGAGTGGTTTCCTGTCCTCGCGCGGCCGCATCGTGGCCGACGAGCGCACCAACACGCTGATGATCAGCGACATTCCGAAGAAGATCGCGCGCATGCGTGAGCTGATCGGGGTGATCGACCGCCCGGTCGACCAGGTGCTGATCGAAAGCCGCATCGTGATCGCCACCGATACCTTTGCCCGCGAACTGGGTGCGAAGTTCGGCATCAGCGGCAGCCGCGACAACGTGTACTTCAGTGGTGATCTGGATGCCAATGCCGCGACCCGCAAGTCGCAGGTTGACGCAGCGGAAACCAATGCCAAGGCCGTTCGTGACTGGGTTGCGGGCGGAAGCGTGGGCCCCCGTCCTGTCGCGGTCGGTTCGTCCATCACCCGCGGTCTGAACTGGAACCTGCCGGTGGCCTCCACCAGCAACCCCGGTTCGCTGGCACTGTCGATCCTCAACGCCGGCTATCTGCTGGACGTGGAACTGTCGGCCATGCAGGAAGAGTCGCGTGGTGAAGTCATTTCCAACCCGCGCGTGGTCACCACCAACCAGCGCGAAGCCCTGATCAAGCAGGGTAAGGAAATCGGCTACGTCACCATCAGCGGTGGTGGTGTCGGTGCTGCGGCCACGCCGAACGTGCAGTTCAAGGAAGTGGTGCTGGAGCTGAAGGTCACCCCGACCATCACCGACGACAACCGCGTGTTCCTGAACATGGCGGTGAAGAAGGACGAGGTCGAAAGCTACATTGTGCTGGAAGGCTACGGCCAGGTGCCGAACATCAACCGTCGCGAAGTCAACACCGCCGTGCTGGTGGAAGACGGCCAGACCGTGGTGATCGGCGGCGTGTACGAGTTCACCGACCGCAACAGCGTCAGCAAGGTGCCGTTCCTGGGCGACGTGCCCTTCCTGGGCAATCTGTTCAAGAAGCGCGGCCGCAACAAGGACAAGGCGGAACTGTTGGTGTTCGTGACCCCGAAGGTGCTGCGCGTAGCCAAGCGCAGCTGATCGGTGCCACCGGATGTACGAGAGGGGCCGCCATGTGCGGCCCCTTTTCGTTGTGGATCCACGCCCTGCGCGCAGGGCCATTCATCCATCCTTGATCCAATCCCCGGACCAGCCTGCGATGATGTGGGGAACCCGTGCCGTCCTGCGCCGGTCAAAGGCCCCCATGAACCTGCCACCGCCGATGCCCGAATCCATCTCCCCGCCGCCTGCGCCGGCCACCTCGCGGCTGCATGCCGCCTTCACCGCCCTGCGCGATGCGCTGTCGGCGGAGATCGTCGGCCAGGCCGCACTGGTCGAGCGCCTGTTGATCGCGCTGTTGGCCGACGGCCATCTGCTGGTGGAAGGCGCGCCCGGCCTGGCCAAGACCACCGCCATCCGCGCGCTGGCCGCACGCCTGGAAACCGAGTTCGCGCGCGTGCAGTTCACCCCCGACCTGCTGCCGGCCGACCTGACCGGTACCGAGATCTGGCGCCCGCAGGAAGGCCGTTTCGAATTCGTGCCCGGCCCGATCTTCCATCCCATCCTGCTGGCTGACGAGATCAATCGTGCCCCGGCCAAGGTGCAGTCGGCGCTGCTGGAAGCCATGGGCGAACGCCAGGTGACCGTCGGCCGGCACACCTATGCGCTGCCGTCGCTGTTCCTGGTGATGGCCACGCAGAACCCGATCGAGCAGGAAGGCACCTTCCCGCTGCCGGAAGCGCAGCTGGACCGTTTCCTGATGCACGTGCGCATCGGCTACCCCGACCAGGCCGCCGAAGCCGAGATCCTGCGGCTGGCGCGGGAGCGTGCGCGTGGTGCGCTGGGTGAAGCGGCGCCGGCACCGGACAAGCTGCCGATGCAGGATGTCTTCGATGCGCGCCGGCAGGTGCTGGATCTGCACATGGCGCCGGCATTGGAACGCTACCTGGTGGAACTGGTGCTGGCCTCGCGCGATCCCGGCCGTTACGACCCGGCACTGGGCCGCCGCATCGCCTGGGGTGCCAGCCCGCGCGGGTCCATCGCCCTGGAACGCTGCGCGCGTGCGCGCGCCTGGCTGGCCGGTCGCGATTTCGTCACCCCCGACGACGTGCGGGCGGTGGCCGCCGACGTGCTGCGCCACCGGGTGCTGCCCAGCTATGAAGCCACCGCCGAAGGCTGGGACGGCGAGCGCCTGGTGCAGGAACTGCTGGCCCGCGTGCCCGCGCCCTGAGTCCGCGCATGACCGATCTTCCCACGCCCAGCGCCGGCGACGGCCTGCGACCGCAGTTGGCCGAACTGGTGGCCCTGCGTGGCCTGGCGCAACGCCCGCCGGCACCGCGTCGCGGTCGCACCGGTCTTGCCGGTCAGGCACCGTCGCCGCTGCGCGGCCGTGGCATGGAATACGCCGAATCGCGCGAGTACGTGGCCGGCGATGACGCGCGCCATATCGACTGGCGGGTGACCGCCCGCAGCGGGCGCGCGCATACCAAGCTGTTCCAGGCCGAGCGCGAGCGGGTCACGCTGATCGTGGCCGACACCGCGCCGGCCCTGTATTTCGGCACCCGCGTGCGCTTCAAGTCGGTGCAGGCCGCGCGTGCCGGCGCCATTGCGGCGTGGTCGGCGCAGCGCCGTGGCGACCGCATCGGGGCGTTGCGCGGCAGCGACCGCGAACCGCCGGTAGCCCCTGCTGGCGGGCCGCGCGGCGTGCTGCGCGTGCTCGACGCGCTTACCCGCTGGTACGCGCAGCCGCCCGCCGACGATCTGGGCCTGGAGCGCGCGCTGGACCACGCCAGCCGCGTGCTGCGCCCCGGTGCGCGGCTGCTGGTGCTGGCCGATCCGCAGCAAGCCCTGCGCATCGCCCCTGCGCGCTGGGGCGCGTTGGCCCAACACCACGACGTGACGCTGCTGCTGCTGGTGGATCCGCTGGAAATGCAGCCGCCATCGGCCGCGCTGCAGTTCCTGTCGCCACAGCAGCGGGTCAGTCTGGACCTGCGCCGCAGCGATGTGCAGGCGCACTGGCATGCCCATTTCGTCGCGCCGGTGGACGCGCTGCGACGGCACCTGGTGGCGCGCCGCATCGATGTGCAGTTGCTCTCGACCGATGCCGCCAGCGATGCCTGGTTGGCCCCGGCGGCCACCGAGGTGCCGGCATGAGCGCCGCGCTGCCGCTGCGCGACGTTGCGCTGCCGCCTGCACCGGCCTGGTGGCCGCCTGCGCCGGGTTGGCTGATGGTGATCGCCGCCGTGGTGCTGGTGCTGGCGGTCATCGTGGTGATCGTGGTCCGGCGTCGCCGTCGCCGCCAGCGCTGGTTGCACGCCTTCGACCAGGAACTGCGGGCGGCCGGCACTGGTCCGGCCGAGCTGGCCGCGATTGGCGGTCTGCTGCGACGTGCGGCACGCCAGGCGCAACCGGGCAGCGAAGCGCTGCAGGATGCGGCCTGGTGGGCGCGCATCGATCCGCACAACGCCTTGCCCGATGCGCAGCGCACCCTGCTGGCCGAAGGCCCGTACCGCCCGCAGATAGAAACCTCGCAGCTGGACGATGTTCGCGCGTGGGCGCGGCAGCGCTATCTGCAGCTGCTGCAGGAGCGCCGCCGATGAACCTGCTGGCCTCCTACTGGCCCTGGCCGGATCTGCAGCTGGCCTGGCCGCTGGCGTTGCTGGCACTGCCGCTGCCGCTGCTGATGCACTTCTGGCCGCGCCGCGCATTGCCGGGCGCGGCGCTGCGCGTGCCGTATGCCGCCGCCGAACTGCAGGCCCTGGCCGGTGGTGGGCGGGTGAATGCGTCGTGGCTGCGCACCCTGCTGCTGTGGCTGGGCTGGGCCGCGCTGTGCGTGGCGATGGCCCGCCCGCAGCAGCTGGGCGAAGCCATCACCCCGCCGCAGCAGGGCCGGCAGATGATGCTGGCCATGGACGTATCCGGCAGCATGAGCGAACCGGACATGGTGCTGGGCCCGCAGGCGGTGGAACGCCTGACCGCTGCCAAGGCGGTGCTGGCCGACTTCCTGGACCGCCGTGCCGGCGACCGCGTCGGCCTGCTGGTGTTCGGCGACCGCGCTTACACGCTTACCCCCATCACCGCCGATCTGGCCAGCGTGCGCGACCAGTTGCGCGACAGCGTGGTCGGCCTGGCCGGGCGCGAAACGGCCATCGGCGATGCCATCGCACTGGCCGTCAAGCGCCTGCGCGCGCAGCCGGAAGGACAGCGGGTGCTGATCCTGCTGACCGACGGTGTCAGCAATGCCGGCGTGCTGGAACCGCTGCGCGCGGCCGAGCTGGCCAAGGCCGAAGGCGTGCGGGTACACACCGTGGCCTTCGGTGGCGACGGCAGCATGCGCCTGTTCGGTATTCCCATCGCCGCCGATCGTGACCCGGTGGACGAGGCCACGCTGCGGCGGATCGCCGAGCAGACCGGCGGCCGCTTCTTCCGTGCGCGCGATACCGATGAACTGGTGGGCATCTATGCCGAACTGGACCGGCTGGAGCCGATCGCCGGCAAGGGCCCGAGCACGCGCCCGCGCGACGAACGCTACGCCTGGCCGCTGGCACTGGCGCTGTTGCTGGGTTCGCTGGCCTGGCTGTGGCCGGAGCGCCGCCGATGATCGCCCTGTCGCTGGCCCTACCGGACTGGAACGCGCTGCATTTCCTGCGGCCTGATTGGCTGTGGGCGTTGCTGGCGCTGCCGGTGATCATCGCCTTCGCCCTGTGGCGGCAGCGCCGCAGCGAAGGCTGGCGGCAGGCGGTGGATGCGCATCTGCTGCCGCACCTGCTGGCGGCCGAGGGGCGCCGACGGCTGCGGTTGCCGTGGGCGATCGTGTTGGGCTGGGCGCTGGCCGTGCTGGCCCTGGCCGGGCCCAGCTGGCGGCAACAGACACAGCCCTTGTTCCAGTCCAGCGCGCCTCTGGTGGTGGTGCTGGATCTGTCCAGCCGCATCACCGCGACCGACCTGCCGCCGTCGCGCCTGCTGCAGGCACGGGCCAAGATCGGCGCTCTGCTGCGGGCGCGTCAGGGCGGGCAGGTGGGCCTGGTGGTCTACGCCGACGATGCCTATACGGTGGCGCCGTTGACCGACGATGTGGCCAACGTGGCGCTGTACCTGGATGCGCTGGCGCCGGATGTGATGCCGCGTGATGGCCAGCGTGCCGACCGCGGTATTGATTGGGCCACCCAGTTGCTGCGGCAGACCGGTGCGCTGCGCGGACGCATCCTGCTGATCAGCGACCAGGCCAACGGCGAAGCAGCACTGGCCGCGGCGCAGGCGCGCGCACTCGGCCTGCAGGTGTCGGTGCTGGGCCTGGGCACGCCCGCCGGTGCCGCTTACCGCGACAGCAGCGGCCAGATCGCGCAGGCCGCGTTGGACGAAACGGGGCTGCGCGCAGTGGCCACGGCCGGCGGCGGTCGTTACCAGCGCATTGCCGCCGATGATCGCGACCTGCAGGCGCTGGATGTACTTGACGGCAGCGGCGCGCAGGCACAGGCGCGTCCCGGCCAGAGCCGGCAGTGGCAGGACGAAGGCTACTGGCTGCTGCCGCCGGTGATGCTGCTGGCGCTGCTGGCGTTCCGTCGCCGCGCACTGCTGGCCGCCGTGCTGGCCGTGGGCCTGTTGCCGCTGAGCGGGCAGGTGCAGGCCGCGCCGCCTGCCGCGCCCACCCGCGCAGAGCACGGCACGCTGTGGCAACGCGGCGACCAGCGCGAACACGAGCGTCTGGCCGAAGGCGTGCAGGCGTACCACAACGGCGATTTCGCGGCGGCCCGGCAGAAGTTCGAAGGCATCGACAGCGATGCCGGCTGGTACAACCTGGGTAACGCGCTGGCACGCCAGGGCGACTATGACGGCGCCATCGCCGCGTATGACAAGGCGCTGGCCAGGCACCCGGGCATGGCTGATGCGGTGGCCAACCGCGCGGTGGTCGATGCCGCGCGCAAGCGCAAGCCGCCACCGGGCAAGAACGAAGGGCAGGGCAAACAGCCGCCGAAGTCGCAGAACCCATCGCAGCAGCCCAAGCCGTCGCAGGGCCAGCAGGGTCAGGGTCAACAGGGGCAGCAGGGTCAACAAGGCCAGCAGGGCCAGCCGCAACGTCCGCAGGACGGCAAACCGGGTGAGCAGCAGGACGGTTCGGGCGCGGGCGATTCGCAGCAACCGCCACAGTCTGCCGACGCCAAGGCGCAGGCGCAGGCCGATGCCCAGCAGCGCCAGCGCATGCAGCAGTCCCTGCAGCAGGCGCAGCCTGCCGACCAGGCCGGCAAGGTGGCCGCGCGCAGCGACGGCCGCACCCCGCAGCAGCGCGAGGAACAACAGGCCGTGGAAGCGTGGATGCGCCGCGTTCCCGATGATCCGGGAGCGCTGCTGCGCACCAAGTTCCAGTTGGAAAACGAACGTAGAAAGAGGGAAGGGCGATGAAGCGCAGGGCACGCGTGCATGAACGTTGGGCGTTGCCGGCGCTGGCCCTTTGGCTGTTGTGGCTGCCGCTGGCCGCGATGGCACAGACCCGTGCGTGGCTGGAACCGGACACCATCGCCGCCGGCGACTCGGTCACCCTGAATGTGGAAACCGACCAGGGCACGCCGGACTACACGCCGCTGAACGTCGATTTCGCGCTGGGCGCACAGAGCAGCAGCCGTCAGGTGCAGTGGAGCAATGGCGGCATGCAGCGCCGCGATGTGTACACGGTGCTGCTGACGCCGCGCCGCACCGGCGCGTTGCAGGTCCCCTCGCTGCAGGTCGGCGCCGCACGCACGGTGCCGCTCACCCTGCAGGTGAATGCCGCGGCAGTAGCGACGGCGCAGACCAATGCCGCCGCCTTCGTCGAAACCGAGGTGGACGATGACACGCCCTACGTGCAGCAGAGCGTAGGCGTGGTGGTGAGGCTGTATTTCGCCTCGCAGCTGGCCTCGGGCGAGCTGGTGCTCGATACGCCGCAGGGCGCATCGCTGCAGCGGGTGGGCGAGGACCGCACCGACGTGCGGCAGATCAATGGCCGTCGCTACAACGTGGTTGAACGGCGCTTCCTGCTCATTCCCGAACGCAGCGGTGCGCTGCGCCTGCCGGGCGCACGCTTCAGCGGCCGCAGCGCCGGCGGCTTCTTCGACGATTTCTTCGGCAACGGCGGCGATGGCCGCATGAATGCCGTCGCGCCCGAGCGCACCCTGCAGGTGCGCGAGCAACCGGCGCAGGCGCCGCAGCCCTGGCTGCCGCTGCACGGCCTGCAGCTGCGCTATACCAGTGCGCCGACCACCGCGCGTACCGGCGAGGCCGCCACCGTTGTCGTTGAAGCGGTGGCCAATGGGGCCACGCGCGCGCAGTTCACCGACCTGCCGGTGCCCGACCTGGGCGATACGGCGCAGGTGTTCGCCGAACCGGCGCAATACGATGAAACCTTCACCGGCAGCACGCCGCGGCTGAAGATCACCCGGCGCTATTCGATCGTGCCGCGCACACCGGGCGAGCTGGTGGTGCCCGGGCCCAGCGTGGCCTGGTGGAACGTGGACAGTGGCACGGCCCAGCAGGCGCGCCTGCCCGAACTGCGCCTGGCGGTCAGCGCCGGGCGTGGCGGGGTGCCTGCACCGCAGCCGATCGACACGCAATCGGCCCTGCCCGGCCAGGATGCGACCCCGGCGACCCAGACGGCCCTGGCCGCGACGGCGCGCGCGCTGCCGGCATGGCCGTGGGTGGCCGCCGTGGTGGGGCTGGTCGTGCTGTGGCTGCTGACCCTGCTGTGGGGCTGGCGCCGTGGCCGCAGGGCAGCGGCGCCTGCCGGTGCCCCGGCGGGCGCGGCGGCGTCCCCGGTCCGCCGGGGTGGCGGCAGCACGGCCGACCTGCGCCGCGCGCTGGATGCCGACGGCTTCGACCAGGTAGAGGCACAGCTGTGCAAGATGGCCGGCGTGGACCGCCTGGAGCAGGTGATCGAACGCCTGGCCGACGCCGAACAGCGCCAGGTGCTGCAGGACCTGCAGCAGGCGCGCTGGGGCGGGCAGGGCGAACTGGGTGCGCTGCGGGCGCGCCTGCGGGTGGCCTTCCGTGACGGACCGCACTGGTCGGCCCCGCACGCGGCCGGCGACACTGGGCTGGCGCCGCTGTACCCCACGCGGCAACCCTGAACCAGCGCGGCCTGCGCGCTTTGTTAGAGTAGATTCATTTTTCGAGGAACCCCGCATATGACAGCAGCTGCTGCCGGCAAGAAGAAGTTGCCCCTGCACTGGAAGATGGGCATCGGCTTCGCGATCGGCCTGGTCCTGGGACTGATCGTGCACGCCCTGGGTGGCAGCGTGGAAGGCCTGCAGACCGGCGCCAAGTGGGTGATGGACTACATCACCACGCCCGCCTCGGGCCTGTTCCTCAACCTGATCTTCATGCTGATCGTGCCGCTGATCTTCTCGGCACTCATCATGGGTGTGTCGGAAATGGGCGATATCCGCGCCCTCGGCCGTATCGGCTGGAAGACCCTGGCCTATACCGTGCTGCTGTCCGGCATTGCCGTGGGCATCGGCCTGGTGCTGGTGAACGTGCTCAAGCCCGGCGCCGGCGTGGACCCGCAGACCGCCGCGCTGATGCTTTCGGAAAACGCCGAGCGCAGCAAGGAAATCGTGGCCGGCATCCATGGCACGCCCAAGGGCATGGACATGCTGCTGTCGATCGTGCCCAGCAACGTGCTGCAGGCCGCTTCGGACAACGGCGCCATCCTGTCGCTGATGTTCTTCGCACTGATGTTCGGCATCGGCATGGTGCTGACCGACGATGAGAAGGTTGCGCCGCTGCGCCGCGCCATCGAGGGCGTGTTCGAAATCTCGATGACCCTGATCAACCTGGTCATCCGCCTGGCCCCGTACGCGGTGGCCTGCTTCATGTTCAACCTGGCCGCACTGTTCGGCTTCGAACTGATCATCCGCCTGGGCGCCTACGTGGGCGTGGTGGTGCTGGCCCTGGGCCTGCACATGGTGGTGACCTACGGTACCGCCGTGTGGCTGTCGGGCCGTTCGCCGCTGTCGTTCTTCCGCGATACCCAGGAAGCGACGGTGATGGCCTTCTCCACCGCCTCCAGCAACGCGACCCTGCCCACCGCCCTGCGCGTGGCCGACCAGATGGGCCTGCCGCAGCGCGTGTCGCGCTTCGTGCTGACCGTGGGCGCCACCGCCAACCAGAACGGCACCGCGCTGTTCGAGGGCGTGACGGTCATCTTCCTGGCCCAGTTCTTCGGCGTGGACCTGAGCATCGGCCAGCAGATCATGGTCATGGCCGTGTGCATCCTGGGCGGCATCGGTACGGCCGGCGTGCCGTCCGGCTCGCTGCCGGTGGTGGCCATGATCTGTGCCATGGTCGGGGTGAACCCGCTGGGCATCGGCCTGATCCTGGGCGTGAACCACTTCCTGGACATGTGCCGCACCGCCCTGAACGTGACCGGCGACCTGGCCCTGACCACCCTGGTGGCCAAGGGCGAAGCGCACGATGGCCCGGAGCCGGCTGCGCCGCGCGATTGAACGCGCCCTGAATGCCATGGATACTATCCCGACGCATGGAAGGCGTCGGGATTGGCGCCGTGCGAACGGGAGCAGAAATGAGGATTTCGTACGTGATGGTCGCCGCCCTGGGCCTGCTGGCCTTCGACGCCAGTGCCCAGAAGGCCTGTGAAACCAACTACACCAAGACCGGCAGCTTTTTCGCAGGGCGCACCTTCACCACCTGGGACGTAGTGCCCAACGCGACGCCGGCTGACGCGCTCAAGCGCATCCAGATCGAAGGCGTGAAGTCGGGCCTGAAGGTGGCCACCGTGGACAAGGACCTGGGCATGCTCACCATGGAGCAGAACGTCCAGTTCAACGGTGGCCAGACCACCCTGCCGTGGAACGTGCTGATCGAGGCCGAGGGCAAGGGCTCGAAGATCACCGTGACCAAGACCACCCCGGCCACCTACGCCACCGGCGAGGACTTCCAGAAGAAGTCGATGTGCGCTGTGATCGAGGCCGCCGCCCCGAAGTAAGCGGCGGGCGGGGCCAGATCCCTTTCTCTGGCAAGGGATCTGGCCCTACGCCTGAACCCGGCCCCGGGTCTGTGGGACAATGGGGGGCCCGCACGTCCGCGGCCGCCTCCCGATTCCGACAGAACCATGACGCAGCCTACCCGTCGCCAGTTGGCCAACGCCATCCGCTTCCTTGCCGCCGATGCGGTTGAAACCGCAAAGTCCGGCCACCCCGGCATGCCCATGGGCATGGCCGATATCGCCGAAGTCCTCTGGAACGACTATCTCCGGCACAACCCGAACAACCCGCAGTGGTTCAACCGCGACCGCTTCGTGCTGTCCAACGGCCACGGCTCGATGCTGCAGTACGCCCTGCTGCACCTGAGCGGCTACGACCTGCCGATCGAACAGCTCAAGCAGTTCCGCCAGCTGGGCAGCCACACCGCCGGCCACCCGGAACGCCACGAGACCCCGGGCGTGGAAACCACCACCGGCCCGCTGGGCCAGGGTTTTGCCAACGCCGTGGGCTTCGCCCTGGCCGAGAAGCTGCTGGCACAGCGCTTCAACCGCCCGGAGCTGGAAATCGTCGACCACCGCACCTGGGTGTTCATGGGCGATGGCTGCCTGATGGAAGGCGTTTCGCATGAAGCCGCTTCGCTGGCCGGCACCTGGGGCCTGCACAAGCTGGTCTGCTTCTGGGACAACAACCACATCTCCATCGACGGCAACGTCGAAGGCTGGTTCACCGACAACACCCCCGAGCGTTTCGAGGCCTATGGCTGGAACGTGGTGCGCGATGTCGATGGCCACGATCCGGAAAGCATCAAGGCCGGCATCGAAGCGGCCCTGTCGCAGGACGACAAGCCGACCCTGATCTGCTGCCGCACCACGATTGGTTTCGGTTCGCCGAACAAGGCCGGCAAGGAATCCAGCCACGGTGCGCCGCTGGGCAAGGACGAACTGGAAGCCACCCGCAAGCAGCTGGGCTGGAACTACGGTCCGTTCGAGATTCCCGAAGAGATCTACGCCGGCTGGCGCGCTGGCGGTACCGGCACCCTGCGCCAGGCCGAATGGGAACAGCAGTTCGACAAGTACGCCGCGCAGTTCCCGGCCGAAGCGGCCGAACTGACCCGTCGCTCGCACGGCGAACTGCCGGCCGACTTCATCGCCAAGGCCGATGCCTACATCGCCCAGGTGGCCGCGGAAGGCCCGACGATCGCTTCGCGCAAGGCCTCGCAGCTGGCCATCGAAGCCTTCGCCCCGCTGCTGCCGGAAATCGTCGGCGGCTCGGCTGACCTGGCGCATTCCAACCTGACCCTGTGGAAGGGCAGCAAGTCGGTCGCCAGCGACGACGCCAACGCCAACTACGTGTACTACGGCGTGCGCGAGTTCGGCATGACCGCCATTGCCAATGGCCTGGCCCTGCACGGTGGCTTCATTCCGTTCGATGCCACCTTCCTGGTGTTCAGCGACTACGCCCGCAACGGCGTGCGCATGAGCGCGCTGATCCCGGCCCATGCCATCCACGTCTACACCCACGACTCGATCGGCCTGGGCGAAGACGGCCCGACCCACCAGCCGGTGGAACACCTGGCCTCGCTGCGCTACATCCCGAACAACGATGTGTGGCGCCCCTGCGATGCAGTGGAATCGGCAGTGAGCTGGAAGGCTGCGATCACCCGTCAGGACGGCCCGAGCTGCCTGGTGTTCAGCCGCCAGAACCTGCCGCACCAGCCGCGCGATGCCGGGCAGATCGCGCAGATCGAACGCGGCGGCTATGTGCTGGCCGATGCGGCCGGCACCCCGGACGTGATCCTGATCGCCACCGGTTCGGAAGTGTCTCTGGCCACCGAAGCCAAGGCGCAGCTGGATGCCGCCGGCCTGAAGACCCGCGTGGTCTCCATGCCGTCCACCGACGTGTTCCTGCGCCAGGATGCGGCCTACCGTGAATCGGTGCTGCCCAACGCCGTGCGCAAGCGCGTGGCGGTGGAAGCCGGCGTGACCGGCTTCTGGCGCCAGTTCGTCGGCCTGGACGGTGCGGTGATCGGCATCGACACCTTCGGCGCCTCGGCCCCGGCCGACAAGCTGTACCAGCACTTCGGCATCACCGCCACGCACGTGGTGGAAGCAGCCAAGGCGCTGTAAGCGGCCCCGCGAAGCAGGAAAGGGAAAGGCCGGCGCAAGCCGGCCTTTCTTGTTCGGCGCAGTAGATCCACGCCATGCGTGGATGAGCGCTACATCGCCTCGCGCACATCCATCAATGCAAAGCCCAGCAGGTTCAGCCCGCGCCATTGCGCGGGGTTGTGCGCGTCGGCGTGGTCCTTGGCCAGGCCGATGCCCCAGATGAAATCCACCGGGCTGGCTTCCACCAGCACCCAACCCGCCGTGGCGCGCAGGAAGGCGCCCAGTTCCGGGTTCTGGCTGAACTTGGCGCGGTTGCCGGCCACCACCAGGTCGTAGCGCGCCTGCACCCAGCGCGCTTCATCGAAGCCTTCGATCTGGCGGCCCAGCGCCTTGGCCTTGTCCGGCGTGGCGCTGGCGATGATCTTGTCGAGCAGCACGCTTGCGCCGAACAGCCGCGCCTTGCCGGCCATCATGTAATGCTCGGCGGTGCGGTAGTGCACGCCATCAATGTCGAAGCCGGCGTCGTACCACTGGCTGAAGCAGGATGCAGAGACACCGCTGCGCGGCGGCTGGTGGCCCCAGAAACACAGATAGCGCAGGTCTTCGCCTGCGGCCTGGCGTTGCTGCAGGTCGTGCAGGAAACGGGAATCGTCATTCATCGGCAAAGCATAGCGTGCCGTGATGCTCTGGTAGGTGCCAACCTTGGTTGGCACTGAAGCCGTTCCGCCGGGCATGTCCCGGCGCCACCGTACGCACGATTACGCGGTGCGCGCCAACGCCAGCCGCAGCAGCCGCGCGTTCAATCGCTCGCCGAAATCCTTCGGCGCCTGCAGACCCATGCGCTGCAGGTACACCGCATCCCCATCGCCGGCCGGCTGGCGCAGCGCGGCCCACGCCGTGCGCAGCGTCGCGCCGCGCGTCTGCGTATTGGCCTTCAGCCAGCCCAGCGCCTTCACCAGCACCTGTTCGATCTCGTTGAAATCACTGCCCAGCGGGTAGTCGGGCAGGGTGCCATCACTGCGGAAGGGTGCCAGCGCCGCCGCCAACGCGGCAGGCGTGTTGCGCTGCAGTCGCTGCGGATCCGGCTGCTGCGCGGCTCGCAGTTTGCGCGCCGCGTGCGCCTGCTCCAGCAGTGCTGCCTGGAACGGCGCTTCGGTAATGGCGGTCATCGCCTGCACGCAGTCCTCGTCGGTCAAACCGCGCAGATCGGCAATGCCGTACTCGTTCAGATAGATATCGCGCAGGTGCCGCGGAATGGTGGTGTGGCCATAGTTCCAGCGCACGTTCGAGGCGCGCTGGCCCTTGTCGTCGCGCGCGGCGCGGAACATCAACATGCTGCGTGCTTCCGGCAACGCATGGGCCATGGCCACGAAGTTGTACTGGCCACCCACACCCGAGACCACCCGCCCATCATCCAGCGCATCCGACACTGCCGCGCCCAGCGCGGTGGCCATCATGCAGGAATTGAAGAAGCGCGCATGGCGGCGCTGCAGGCGCTCCAGGGTCTCGTTGCCACCATAGAGCTGGTTGATCTCGCTGATGCGCCGCATGCCGATCGCGCGGCATTCGTCTTCGGGCAGGGTGCGCAGCCATTCGTAGAATTCCGGCGAACCCAGGTAGAACGCGCCGTGCAGGTATTCACCCTCGGCGGCCAGCGTGGCGTGGTCGATCGACAGCGTGCTGCCGTTCTCGATGCGCTGCATCAGGGCCAGATCGTCGTGCACCTTGCGCTTGATCACCCCGGTCTGCACCAGCCGGCGGAAGCCCTCGTTGAGCATTTCGCTGCAGCCATACAGGCCGACCTCGAACGGTTCCAGCCCGCCGATTTCCTGCACCAGCGGATGGCTGGCCAGCTGTGGGTCCAGCGCATGCAGAACGCGGCGGTAGCGCGCATTGTCGGTATGGCGCAGCACCAGCGCGTGGCTGAGTGCATCGGCCAGGGTGCCGATGCCGATCTGCAGCGTGCCGCCATCGCGCACCAGGGTGCTGGCATACAGGCCGATGGCGTAGTCGGCGTCGGCCACCGGCTGCCGCGGCAGGCCGAACAGCGCGGGGTAGGGCGGCGGCGGGGTGATCACCAGGTCGAAGAAGGACACATCCACCGTGGCCGAACCGCCCAGGTAGGGCAGCTGCGGGTCGATCTCGGCCACCAGCAACGGGCGCGGCAGGCCGCGTGCGGCAATGGCATCCAGCGTGTCCTGGGTGATGTCGTTGTTGCAGGACAACGACAGCCGGCGATCATCCGGGCGCATGGCCACCTTCTGCACGATCACCTGCGGCGCGCGCTGGGCCACCGCATCGGCCGCGTGCGTGTAGTTCAGGCTGGTATAGCTGGACTGCGCCTGCCGCGAACCCAGCAGCGCGCCGGACTGCATGTAGAACTCTTCCACCTGCACGTGTGCCGGCAGCGCATCGCGGGCGATGGCATCGGCGTAAGCCAGGCGCGGGAAATCCTCGCCGAAATGGCGCTGCACGAACGGCGCCATGAAGCGCGCCTCCAGGCCATCGCCGCGCGCCTTGGGCGGGTTCAGCGACAGCGCGGTGTACAGCTGCAGTGGTCGCGACGGATCTGCTTCCACCCGCGCATACAAGGCATTCAACAGCCGGTGCGGCTTGCCCAGCGCCAGCGGCGCACCCACCCGCAGCGGCCCGTCCACGCGCGCGAACAGCCAGTCAACGGCGGCGTCCAGGTCGGTCAGGTGTTCGGTCATGCGGCAAGGTCCTGCGTGCGGGGGAGTGCGGGCATTACAGCATGTCGGGCTTGAACCGCCGTCGACGCGAGACTTCGGCGCCGGACAGCATGAACTGGCCATCGCCGCGATAGTGGAACGTGCGCGGCAGTTTCGGCCGCGGCGCCACGTGTGCGCGCACGATTTCCCAGATGAAAAGATTGCTCGACTGCACCTGGCTGTCGTCGTACAGGCGGCACTCGAAGCAGGAATGGCACTGGCCCACCAGCGGCGCAGCCACCTCGCGCGCTGGCAGCGCGTCCAGGCCGAAGTGGGCGAACTTGTCGAGGTCGCGGCCGCTGCAGTTGCCGATGTCCACCACCGTGTCCAGCAGCTCCACGCCGGGCACGTTGATCACGCATTCGCCGCTGTCCCGGGCCAGGGCGAAGCTGTGGTTCTCGCTCCACAGGTAGGTGGCCACCAGCGACGGCGAGAAGCCCATCACCATGTGCCAGCCCATCGTCATCAGGTTGCGCTGGCCCTGCGCCGCGGTGCTGACCAGCACGATCGGGCCCGGTTCCAGGAACCGGCGTGCGTCCTGGACGGGGTAGTCCTTCTTGCGCAGGGGCTTCATGCAGGCTCCGTGGGCGGTGGCTTCGATGCTGGTCCGTGGCAGATGAACCGCATGTCGAGGGGCTTGACAGCACGCTCGATTACGCGCGTAATCGAATTGTCGATTACGGATGTAAACAATGAGCCCGATCAGTGAAGCCGAAGCCATCGTGATGGAAGTGCTGTGGCAGCAGTCGCCGCGCAGCGCAGACGATGTGGTCGCCGCGCTGGCCCACCGCGACTGGGCCGAGCCGACCATCAAGACCCTGCTCAACCGCCTGCTGACCAAGGGCGCCATTGCCGCCGAACGCGACGGCCGTCGCTACCTCTACCTGCCGCTGCTGCAACGCCAGGCGTGGGTGGACATGCAGAGCCAGGATTTCATCGGCCGCGTGTTCGATGGCCGGGTGGCGCCGCTGGTCGCCCACTTCAGCGAGCGCGGGCGGCTGACGGCACAGGACATTGCCGAACTGAAGAAGCTGATCCAGGAGATGGACGATGAATGAGCTGCTCGATGGACTGTGGCAGGCCAGCCTGGGGCTGGCGTTGGGCGTGCTGCTGCTGGCGGCCGCGCGGCCCGTGCTGGTAGCGCTGGGTGGTGCGGAACTGGCCTATCGCAGCTGGTGGTTGCTGCCGCTGCTGTTGCTGGCCCTGCTGCTGCCCGTGCCGGCCTTGCCAGTGCTGCAGCACGTGCCCACGCTGCCATTCAAGGTGGTGCCGGGCACCTTGGAAGGGCCTGCCGCGCAGTTGCCGCTGTGGCCGTGGCTGCTGGCCGTGGCCTGGGCGCTGGGTGCCGGCCTGCAGCTGCTGCGCGCGCTACGTGCGCAACGCCGTTTCGAGCAGGCGCTGGGCCCCCTGCAGGCGCGTGCCGATGGCAGCTGGCAGGCCAGCGCCGACCCCGGCCTGCCCGCGCTGGTGGGGCTGTGGCGGCCGCGCATCGTGGTCGGCCCGCACTTCGACCAACAGTTCGATGCCCATGAGCAGGCCCTGATCCTGCTGCACGAACGCAGCCATCGCCGCAACGGCGATCACTGGGCCAATGGCGGCCTGCTGCTGGCGCGCACGGTGTTCTGGTTCCACCCGTTGCTGTCCTGGGCCGCGCGCCGTTTCCTGCGCGACCAGGAACTGGCCTGCGATGCACGCACCGTTGCCGCGCAGCCCTCGCAGCGCCGTCTCTACGCCAGCACGCTGCTGAAGGCGCAGCTGGTCCACCCGGTTGCGCCGATGGCCTGCCATTGGCGCAGCCAACCCGTGTTGAAGGAGCGTATCGCCATGTTGAAGCAGTCGAAACGGAAGGCATTGCCGAAATTGTCGGGCCAGCTGTTGCTGGTGGGTCTGTGCATGGGTGGGGCGGCGTTGGCGTGGGCCAGCCAGGGGGCCGGTGGTGTAGAGCGCGTTGCGTCAGCGGGCGCGGGCAATCGCGATATCCAGATCGACAAGATGCCCCCGCCCAGCTATCCGCGCTCGGCGTTTGAAAACGGCCAGACCGGCGTGGTCACGCTGCGCCTGGAGGTGGATGCACAGGGCCAGCTGACCGATGTGCGGATCCTCAGCGCCACCAATCCGGGCGTGTTCGACGAAGTGTCCAAGGCTGCCGCGCGCAGCTGGACCTACCGTCCGGCACTGAAGGGCGGCGTGCCCGTGGCGGCCGCGGTGAAGGTGCCGATCACCTTCGCCATGGATGACGATGAGGCCGACGGTGGCCGGAAGTGAGAGGCCTGCCGCTGTGGCTGTTGGCGGCGCTGCTGGCCGGGTGCGCCAGCCATGAACGCCTGACCACGGTCGATACGCGCAACGAGAGCGTCGGCCACCAGCGCCTGCAGCCCAATGCGGCCGGTGGTGCGGGGCAGGTCCAGCCATACACGCTGGCTGCCAGCGAGGGCTACCGGATGCCGCAGCTGTATGCGGCACCGGACCCGGTGGTGGGCGAGCGCGACCCACGCACCGCGTTGCCGCCCACCACGGTCTGCCTGCAGGTGGTGGTGGACGCGCAGGGCGGGGTTGAACGCAGCATGCCGCTGACCGACCGGAAGGAATGCAGCGCGGGTGCAGCGACGGAGAATGGCCCGCTGCTGAAGGCCGCGCAGGATGCGGTCGCGCAGTGGAAGTATTCCCCGGCGGCGGTCTGTCATTTTGCAGCGGGCAACGTGCCGAAAGACCGCAGTGACTGCAAGGGCGCCGACAGCATCGAACCGGTGGCGGTCACCCTGCAGTACGCCTTCACCTTCGAAATCGTGAAAGGCCAGCACGTGGTGCGCACCCAGGGCCGCTAGCGCCTGACAGGAACACGGTAGCGCCGGGCCATGCCCGGCGTGTCCTCGCCGCCGCTCTCAGGCCCCGCCCTGGATATTGGCCTTCACCGCCGGCTGCATCAGCTTCGGTTCGGCCAGGGAGGCATCGCGTGCCTGCCGCACGCTGACAAACGCCGCTTCGTCCACGCCGTCGTGCACGTGGATGTTGTGCGCACGCTGCGCGCCGATGGTGGTTTCATTGGCAATCGCACGGCCACCCGGGCCGTAGTCGTGGCAGACGAACACGCGGGTGGCATCGGGCAGCGCCAGCAGGCGCTGGATGGAGCGGTACAGCTGCGCCGCGTCACCGCCCGGGAAATCACAGCGGGCGGTGCCGCCATCGGGCATGAACAGCGAGTCGCCGGTGAACAGTGCATCGTCGATCAGGTAGGCGATGCTGTCGCTGGTGTGGCCCGGCACCGCGATGATGCGGCCCTGCAGCGAGCCCAGCGCGAAGGTTTCGCCATCGCTGAACAGATGGTCGAAGTGCGCGTGCTGCGCTGGCAGGTCCAGGCCGTAGCGCGGCGCGAAGGTGGCCTGCACCGCGCGGATGCCCTCGCCAATGGCCAGCGTGGCCTGCGGGAACCGCGCCTTCAACCGGCGCCCG
This sequence comes from Stenotrophomonas sp. B1-1, assembly GCF_010894375.1. Lineage (NCBI taxonomy): Bacteria > Pseudomonadati > Pseudomonadota > Gammaproteobacteria > Lysobacterales > Lysobacteraceae > Stenotrophomonas > Stenotrophomonas sp. B1-1. Next base: position 109,576 of record NZ_JAAIUZ010000009.1, read on the forward strand.
GCCGACACGTGGTCGGCGTGGGCGTGGGTTTCCAGCAGCCAGCGCAGCTGCAGGCCCTGCTGTTCGATGGCCTGCAGCAGCGGGCGCACGGGCGCGTCGCTGCTGGCGTCGGTGTCCGGGTCGTAATCCAGGACCGGATCGATCAACGCCGCCTCGCCACTGGCCGGATCACTGACCAGATAGCTGAAGGTATTGCTGTCGCGGTGGAAGAAGGATTGGACCTGGACCGACATGGAACCTCCTCAGCGTGTGCCCAGCACGCGGTTCAGCAGCTGGGCCAGGTTTTCACCGGCCAGCCGCAGCTGCGCCTCGGCCACCGGGCGATAGCGCGCGGTGTATTCATCGCCAATCTTGCGCGAAGCGGGGTAAACGCCGGGTTGCACCGAAATGCGGCAGCTGGCTTCGGCCCAGCGCTGCGGATCCTGCTGCGGGTTGGACTGGCGTGCCAGCTTCGGCGCCGGCAGTGCGCGCAGCACCGGCAGGTAGCCGCTGTCATCCAGCTTGCGGGTGTTGAGCATGCCGCTGTCCCACAGCGAATGCAGGTTGGTACCGCGGTTACCGAACTGCAGCTGGAAATCGTTGCCGCCCTTGTCGTGGCCGTAGCCGGCGTGCATCGGCTGGTGCACGTCACCCACCAGGTGCACCACGAACTTCAGCGCCTGCAGGCGCTCGCCATCGGTCAGTTGGCGGTCGCCCAGGATCGTGCTCTGCGCCTTCAGGGCTTCCACGATGCAGTTGCCGTTTTTGCAGTGCTTGGGGGCTTCGTAATGGCAGCCGTCTTCGGCGATGTTGACGTAGTGCCAGCCGGCCGAGCGGCGGCCCAGGCCGGGGTCCTTGGCGCGCAGCTGGTCGGCCCAGGGCGCGATGCTGGCCAGGGTGGCGCCCGGTTCGGTGGCCAGCAGGCGGTCCACTTCGGCACGGGCCGTGGGGTTCAGGCGGGTTTCGGCCACCTCGGCCACCAGGCGGTGGCCTTGTGCGCCCCAGGCATGGGCGGGCGCGGACAGGGTCAGCAGGGCCGGGGCGAGCGCGGCGGCGAGGAACAGGGAGTGCAGGGCTTTCATCCGCCCATTCTAGCGGCGCCGCCGGGCAGGGAATTGACGCAACGCGGCGCGTCGCCAGCGGCCCGCTGCCGACGCCGCGTTGATCTGCTTGCCGCTAGGCTGGCGCGGCCACGCATGGGGACGGCGATGACCAGCACCGACAGGCGCGTTACCGCAGTACCGATCGACGAATCCGGATTTGCCGTTGCCTTCGACGCACAGGTGCTGTGGCGCATGCGCTGGGCCTGCGCCGTGGCGGCCTGCTTCTCGCTGCTGTTCATCGCGCTGGACCGACAATGGTTGCCGCCCGACATCGGCGCCGTGGTGCTGCGCTGGCGCCTGGGCGTGCTGCTGCCGGCACTGCTGGTGGGCGTGGTGATGACCTATCTGCCGGCGTGGCGCCGCTACCAACAGTACATCGGCGGGGCCATGGTGCTGTGCAGCGGGCTGGCCCTGGTGGCCATGGTGTGGACCGCGCACCACGCCGAAAGTGGCTACCCCTACGAAGGGGTCAGCCTGTTCCTGCTGTTCAACTATTTCCTGTGCGGGTTGCGCTTCAAGGTGGCCACCTTCAACGGCACGGTCATCAGCGCCGCCTTCGTGCTGGCCGAAGTAAACGTGCTGCCGGCCGGGCCGGCCCTGGCCGAGGCGTTGATGTTCGTACTGGCCACCCACGTGGCGGGCATGGTGGGCTGTTACATCTCCGAACGCCAGGCACGCGCCACCTTCATTGCCGAACAGCGGCTGGACGCGCTGGCCAACCACGATGGCCTGACCGGCCTGCTGAACCGCCGCGCCTTCGACCGCCGTGCCCGGCAGATCTTCCAGCACTACCTGCGCACGCCACACCCGCGCGGTGCGCTGCGCATCGCGATGATCGATATCGATTACTTCAAGCGCTACAACGACCACCACGGCCACCCCGCCGGCGACACCGTGCTGCATGCCGTGGCCGCGGCGTTGTCGGCGCAGTTGCGCGACGTGGATTCGGTAGTGGCGCGCTATGGCGGCGAAGAGTTCGTGGCGCTGGGCCATTGGCAGCCGGGCCAGCCGCAGTCGGCACCGTTCGAACAGCTGCGCCAGCAGGTGCAGGCGCTGGCGATCGCCCATGCCGATTCCGATGCGGCGCCAGTGGTCAGCGTCAGCATTGGCGTAGCGCGCTGGCATGACGACGGCGGCGATACCCTTGAACAGGCGCTGGCCAGGGCCGACCAGGCGCTCTACCGCGCCAAGGCCGCCGGCCGCAACCGGGTGGAAGTGGCCGCAGACCAATGAAATCCACCCGCCCCGCCCAATCAAAAAAGCCCCGGCACACACACCGGGGCAACATGCTGCGAGCGTCTTTGCTTGGCGGGTTGCTGCTTGAGACGGGGGAGCGGGGGCGAAGCCCCCGCACTCAGAACATTCCTTAGAACTTGAAGACGTACGACACGCCGTACACCAGCGGATCGATGTTCACCGTGCCGATCTTCTCGCCGTCCAGCTTCACCTTGCTGTCGATGTCGATCCAGCGCATGTCCACGCGCAGGGCGCCCTTTTCGCCAATGGCGAAGTCCACGCCGGCATGCGCGGCCAGGCCCCAGGAGTCTTCCAGCTTCAAGTTGCTGCCGGCCAGCGCGCCGGTGGTGTCTTCGCTGAAGAAGGTGGTGTAGTTCAGGCCGGCACCCACGAACGGGGACACCTTGCCCTTGCTGTTGAAGTGGTACTGCAGGGTGACCACCGGCGGCAGCTGCTTGCTGCTGCCCACACGGCCCAGGCCGTTGATGTTGATGTCGTGCTTGAACGGCAGCGCGGCCAGCACTTCAATGCCCAGGTTGTCGGCAATGAAGTATTCGCCGGTAATGGTCGGCTTCACATCATTGTCCACGTCCACCTTCAGGGTGCCGCCGGCCAGCGAGCCGTTGTTGGACTTCGGCGCGACCTGGTGGACGCCGGCCGAAACGGTCCAGTCGCCCTTGGACTGGGCCATGGCCGGGGCGGCAGCCAGTGACAGGGCGGCGGCCAGGCTGGCCAGGATCAGGGGGGAATGCGTGCGCATGGGGGTGTTCTCGTTGCGGGGTTGATGGGGCCAGTGTCGGCCTCACGCCGCGCTAACGCTTTGATCCGGATCAAATCCCCCCGGCGGCCCCTGCCAGCAGGGGGTCTGGCCCACGGTGGTCAGGCCCGGTTTGCTAGACTTGTGGGCCCTATCCATCCCGCCGCACCTGTCGCGGCCGCAGGAGCTTGAGAACATGGCAATCAAGGTTGGTATCAACGGTTTCGGTCGCATCGGTCGCAACGTCCTGCGCTCGGCGGTGCTGAACTTCGGCGACGACATCGAAATCGTGGCCATCAACGATCTGCTGGAGCCGGACTACCTGGCGTACATGCTCAAGTACGACTCCGTGCACGGCCGCTTCAAGGCCGACGTGGCCGTGCAGGGCAACGACCTGCTGGTGAACGGCAAGAAGATCCGCCTGACCCAGGAACGCGATCCGGCCAACCTGAAGTGGGACGAAGTCGGCGCCGACGTGGTGCTGGAAGCCACCGGCCTGTTCCTGACCAAGGAAACCGCGCAGAAGCACATCGATGCGGGCGCGAAGAAGGTGATCATGTCGGCCCCGTCCAAGGACGACACGCCGATGTTCGTGTTCGGCGTGAACGACAAGACCTACGCCGGCCAGGCCATCATTTCCAACGCGTCGTGCACCACCAACTGCCTGGCCCCGCTGGCCAAGGTCATCAACGACAAGTGGGGCATCAAGCGTGGCCTGATGACCACCGTGCACGCGGCAACCGCCACCCAGAAGACCGTTGACGGCCCGTCCAACAAGGACTGGCGCGGCGGCCGTGGCATCCTGGAAAACATCATTCCCTCGTCCACCGGTGCGGCCAAGGCCGTGGGCGTGGTCATTCCGGAACTGAACAAGAAGCTGACCGGCATGAGCTTCCGCGTGCCGACTTCGGACGTGTCGGTGGTCGATCTGACCGTCGAGCTGGAAAAGGAAGCCACCTACGCCGAGATCTGCGCCGAAGTGAAGGCACAGAGCGAAGGCGCGCTGAAGGGCATCCTGGGCTACACCGAAGACAAGGTGGTGGCCACCGATTTCGTCGGTGAAACCCACACCTCGGTGTTCGATGCCGATGCAGGTATCGCCCTGGACGGCACCTTCGTCAAGCTCGTGTCGTGGTACGACAACGAGTGGGGCTATTCCAACAAGTGCCTGGAAATGGCCAAGGTCGTCGCGGCCAAGTAAGGCCTGCGCAGATCGCCGCACGAACCCCGGCCTGGCCGGGGTTCGTCGTTTATGGGGTCCGGGCATGGCGTAGCATGGGCGGGGTCGACCGCTGCCGTTGGGGCGCGGGTGCGGAGGAAAGACACGCAATGGAAGCCTTGATTGTTCTGGCGGTACTGGCCCTGCTGGCCGTTCCGCTGCTGCTGGTGGTGGCCCTGGTGATGATTGCCGGGTTGCGCCGCCGCGTGGCGGCACTGGAACAGGCCGTGGCCGCGGCGCCCGCGATGTCGCCTACGGCCCCGCCGGTGGCCGCCCCCGTCGCCGTGCCGCCGCATACACCCGCGGCCGATCTGACCGAGCCGGTGCCCGCGCCTGTGGCCGCTGCCACGGCCGCGCCCGAGCCGGCGCCCGTGCTGCCGCCGCACAGACCCGCACCGCCGCCGCCGCTGCCCCCTGAACCCGTGCTGCCGCCACTGCCGGCCGAGCCTGCGCTGCCGAACGTCATCGAGCGCGCTGCCGCCGCCGTCAAACGCTGGTTCACCGAAGGCAACGTGCCGGTGAAGATCGGCATGCTGGTGCTGCTTGCCGGCGTTGCCGCGCTGCTGAAGTACGTCAGCGACCAGGGCTGGCTGGTGGTGCCGATCGAACTGCGCCTGGCCGGCATCACCGTGGCCGCGCTGGGCCTGCTGGGCTTTGGCTGGCAGCAGCGCGAACGGCGGCGCATGTTCGCCTTGGCGCTGCAGGGCGGGGCGATCGGCGTACTGCTGCTGACCGTGTTCGCCGCATTCAAGCGCTACGAACTGCTCAACGCAGGGTTTGCCTTCGGCAGCTCCATCGCCCTGGTGGCCGGGCTGTGCGTGCTGGCCGTGCTGCAGAATTCGCGCACGTTGGCGGTGCTGGGCATCCTGGCCGGCTTCATGGCGCCGCTGTGGCTGTCCACCGGCAGCGGCAACCACGTGGGCTTGTTCAGTTACTACGCGGTGCTCAATGCCGGCATCTTCGCCATTGCCTGGTTCCGCCCCTGGCGCGCGCTGAACCTGCTTGGCTTCGCTTTCACTTTCGGCATCGGCACGTTCTGGGGCGTGCTGCAGTACCGGCCGGAGCAGTTCGCCAGTACCGAACCCTTCCTGCTGCTGTTCTTCGCCTTTTACCTGCTGATTCCGCTGCTGTACGCGCGGCGCCAGCCGGCGGCGCGGCGTGACCTGGTCGATGGCAGCCTGGTGTTCGGCACGCCGCTGGTGGCGTTCTCGCTGCAGGCCGGCATGCTGCACACCCAGCCGATGACCCTGGCGCTGTGTGCGCTGGGCCTGGCGGCGATCTATGCGGTGCTGGCCCGCGCGCTGCTGGCGCGTGCGTCGTACACGGTGCTGGCGCAGTCGCACGCGGTGCTGGCGGTGGGCTTTGCCACGCTGGCGGTGCCGCTGGCGCTGTCGGCGCGTGCCACCGGCGCGGTGTTCGCGCTGGAAGGGGCGGGCCTGGCCTGGCTGGGCCTGCGCCAGCAGCGTTGGCTGCCGCAGGTGGCCGGCGCGCTGCTGCAGCTGGGCGCGGCCTTCGCCTTCGTGGTGGGCGCCGATTACTGGCACGCCGATGGCCGCTTCCTGCTGAACCCCACCGCCATTGGCGCGCTGCTGCTGGCACTGGCCGGGTTTGCCTCGGCATGGAGCTACCAGCAGCGCAGCCGCCATGACGTAGCCCTGGTTTATTACCTGTGGGGCCTGTTGTGGTGGTTCGGCGGGTTTGCCCATGACATCGCGCGCTTCCTGCCGCTGCTGTCGCAGGCCGATGCGCTGCTGGTGCTGGTGGCGGTGACCGGCTGGCTGGCCGCCGAACTGCAGCACCGTCGTCCTGCGCGCGCGCTGGGGCTGACCGCGCTGGGCATGCTGGCGTTGGCCTTCCCGGTGGCGCTGTGGCAGAACGATGCCCATGCCCAGCCGTTCGCCGGTTACGGCGCGCTGGCCTGGGCGGTGTTTGCGGTGCTGGGCGTGCGTAGCCTGCTGTGCCTGCGCCGCAGCAACGGCTGGGTGGCCAGCATCGCGCAGTTCCTGTGGCTGCTGCTGTGGCCCTGCCTGTTGTCGCTGCTGGCCCTGTGGGGCGGCGATGCCGCCGCGCTGGCGCAGGGCTGGACCACCTTGCTGGTCACCCTGCCGTGGTTGCTGCTGGCGGCGCTGTCGCTGTGGCGCTGGAACGCGGTGAGCTGGCCGCTGGGCGAGCGCTTCGCGGCCGCACGCGCGCCGTTGCAGGCCACGCTGTTCGCAGCACTGGCCCTGGCCTGGCTGGGCGCACTGCTGCAGCCGGGCGATGCAGCGCCGTTGGCCTGGCTGCCCGTGCTGAACCCGGCCGAGCTGACCCAATGGCTGGCACTGCTGCTGGGGGCTTACTGGCTGTACAGCGCTGAAGGGCCGATCGAACTGCGGAAGCTGCGGGTGCCGCTGCTGGCCGTGGTCGGCTTCGTCACGCTTACCAGCACCGTGCTGCACGCCGTGCATCATTGGGGCGGCCTGCCGTGGAATGCCAGCATGGCCCGTTCCAGCCTGGCCCAGACCAGCCTGACCGTGCTGTGGAGCGTGCTGGGCGTGATCGCCTGGGTGTGGGGCTCCAAGCGCGGCCAGCGCGTGCTGTGGATGGTGGGCGCGGTGCTGATGGGCGTTGTGCTGGCCAAGCTGGTACTGATCGACCGCCAGCACCTGGGCAACCTGCTGGGCATCGCATCGTTCATTGCCTACGGCCTGCTGTGCACGGTCGTGGGCTATCTGGCACCGGCCCCGCCGGCGGCGCCAACCGTGGAGAAAAACGCATGAAAACCTGGAGCGCGGTGGTCCTGCCGCTGCTGATGGCCGTCACCGGCAGCGTTGCCGCACAGGCAACCGATTACCGCCAGCACTACGCCGAACAATGGCCGTTGAGCCTGTCCAGCGCGCAGTCCGGTGCGTACCGGGTGGTGCTGGAGCCGGCCATCTATCGCCGTGCAGGAACGGCCGACCTGGCCGACCTGCAGGTGTTCAACGCCGCCGGCCAGGCACTGCCGTCGGCGCTGCTGGCGCCGGACCAGCCGCTGGCGCAGGCGCCGGTGCAGCGCGAACTGCCCTGGTTCGTACTGCCGCCGCTGGCCGACGCACAGCGCAACGATCTGCAGCTGCTGACCGAGCGCGACACCGATGGCCGCGTGCGTCGGGTGGAAGCACGCGTGGGCGCTGGCGCGACTGCGAGCGGGCAGGGCGGCTGGCTGGTCGATGCCAGCGTGCTGGGCCAGCAGCCGCTGGCGGCGCTGGTGCTGGACTGGGCCGACAGCGGCCAGCCGCTGCAGGCGCAGGTGCAGGTTGATGCCAGCGACGATCTGCAGCATTGGCGTTCGGTTGCCCGTGACGTGCCCCTGGTGGACCTGCAGCGCGCCGGCAAGCGCCTGCTGCAGCGTCGCCTGCAGATTGATGGCACCACCCGCTACCTGCGCATCCTGCCGCAGGGCAGTGCCGCACTGCCGGCGCTGCGCAGCGTGCTGGCCGAACTGCCACCGGCACCGGCCACCGTGCCCTGGGAATGGGTGCCGCTGCAGCCGCGCACGCAGGGCAAGGGCGAATTCACCTTTGAACTGGATGGCCGTTTCCCGGTGTCGCGCGCCGATGTGGCCAGCACCGGCAACAGTTTGGTGCAGTGGACCCTGTACAGCCGCGACGATGCCGATGCCGAATGGCAGCGCCGCAGCGCGCCGTGGATCGCCTACCAGTTGCAGCAGGGCGCGGCGGGCCAGCGCCAGCAGTCGGCCTCGCAGCCGCTGGCGGGCACCTGGCGCGATCGCTACTGGAAGCTGGTGGCCGACCCCGCGCAGACCGGCGGCACGCCGACGCTGCGCCTGGGTTACCAGCCCGAAGTGATGGTGTTCCTTAGCCAGGGTGCAGCGCCGTATGCGCTGGCGGTGGGCAGCGCCACCGCGCGTCGTGCCGAAGCACCGATCACCGTGTTGATCGAAGAACTAAGGCAGCGTAACGACCCGGCCTGGCAGCCCACGCTGGCGCGTTTCGAAGGCAGCCCGGAAGTGCTGGCCGGTGACGCGGCACTGCAGCCGCAGCGCGACTGGAAGGCATGGTTGCTATGGGCGTTGCTGGGGCTGGGCGTGCTGGTGGTCGGTGGACTGGCGATCAGCCTGCTGAAGCAGAAGCCCGCGCCTTCGGCGTAGTGTCCTGCCAACGGCGCAGCCCCTCGTGGGTGGTTGGTTGGTCGCGTAGAGCAGAAGCCGCGCTTGGCCGGGCGGGGTGGGGCCGCGGGGGACGCCGTGAATCCGTCCCTGGAGCAACTGTGTTGTGGGATGGGATTTTGGCCGTCTGGCAGACAGGCACGGCAAAGCCGGCTGCCGGCC
>NZ_JAAIUZ010000056.1:0-1224 GCF_010894375.1 Stenotrophomonas sp. B1-1
GCAGTCGAGCAAGCTTGTATGTTCCCGCCGGCTCCTACGAGGTATGTAGGAGCCAGGGTGGAGGGACCGTCAAGCAAGCATCTGCGGAGTCGAGCCGACAGACGAGTCGAGCGATCCCCATCCCGCACCTTAACGTCGATAAAGGATCTAGCGGCCTTTGAGGACCGCCGATGTAGGCAAGCCAACGTGGTGCGGTACCACCCCAGCCCCTTAACAATAGCTGGGAGTTGCACAGATGTCAGATCATTCGGCCATCGGCATCGACGCCGATTCAAAGACTTTGGTGGTGGCGCGCCACGGCACCAAGGGCAGCGCCCGAATCGCCAATTCAGCCTCGGCCATCGGCAAGTGGCTGTCCAGCGTGCCTGCCAAGTCGCGTATCGGCGTTGAAGCGACCAATCGCCATCACGAGCTTGTGGTTCGGGCTGCCCAGAAGGCCGGCCACGCTGTCTTCCTGCTCAACCCACGTGACATCAAGCACTACGCCAAGGGCGTGGCCTGCCGGGGCAAGACTGACTCCGGCGACGCGCAGGTCATCGCACGGTACATCGCCAGGGAGGCCGACAATCTGCACGAGCACATCGCCCGCTCGCCGGAGCAGGAACGGCTGCATGTGCTTCTGCAGCAGCGTGACAGTCTGGTCCGGAACAAGGCAACGCTCCATCTTTCCTTGGGGACCGACGCGGCTGAATCGGCCATCTTCGGGCCGATATTCAGTGGTCTGAAAGGGGCCATTGCGATGCTGGATCGAGAGATCCAACACGTCTGTCGCAGCGGCGAACAGCGCGATCTGTATCGGCGGATCATGACCATTCCGGGTGTGGGCCCGACGGTGGCGGCCTTTGTTACCCATCACATCACCCGCTGGCCGTTGGCCAACTCAGACGCCTGGGTGGCCTGCACCGGCCTGGATCCACGCCCCAACGAATCCGGCGCCCGGATCGGCCGTCGCCGGTTGTCCAAACGAGGCAATGCCGGCCTGCGGCAGATCCTCTACATGGCGGCCATGGGCCTGACCCGATGCAAGGGAGGAAAACCCCTCTACACCGCCATCCGCGACCGCGGACACAGCAGCACCGCCAGCTTCAACATCCTGGCCAGGAAGCTGGCCAGAATCGCGTGGGGCGTCTTCAAGAGCGGCCGGGATTTCGACCCGAGCATGCTGAAAGTGGGTCAAGCCTGCTTCCAGCAGACTTGACCACGAACATAGGATCTCGACTCTAC
>NZ_JAAIUZ010000057.1:0-1149 GCF_010894375.1 Stenotrophomonas sp. B1-1
AGTAGCAACTGTCTTGTCAGGGGCTGCCGAGGGCCACCTCGGCGTCCCGCTTGCGGGCATTGAGGATCACCAGCATTTTGCGCATGACCGCAACGAGGGCCACCTTGCTCGCCTTACCCTTGGCTTTCAGCCCCGCATAGAAATCGCGGAGTTTCGGCTCGTACCGGATGGCCGTCAGGGCCGCCATGTAAAGGGCTTCGCGTACTACCGCGCGCCCGCCACTGATGCGCCGCTGGCCATGCCAGGTGCCGCTTTCACGGTTCATTGGGGCCACCCCCACCAGTGACGCAATGGCTTTGCCCCCCAAGCTGCCGAGCTCGGGCAACTCGCAGGCAAGGGTACTGACAAGAATTGGTCCGACGCCCTTGAGTGAGCCGATCTCTTTCCAGCCCGGCTGTCCTTCAAGCTGCTCAGCGATAGCTCTATCCAATTGCTTCAGGTCTTCAGATAACTGAGCTATATGGCGTTGCTTTATTGCGATCAGAGCAGGATCAACCAAACGCCGCAAGCGCTGCGTTTCACTGACCCTCATCTGCACAAGATGCCTACGGCACTGCGCAAATTCAGCCAAACGCTGTTGCCAAGGTGCAGGTGGCACATAGCGAGTCAGTTTCAACAAATGGGCCATCTCGGCCAGCACCGTGGCATCGAGCCGATCGGTTTTTGCAGCCCGGCCGGTGCCTTGGGCAAACCGTCGTGCCCGAGCTGGGTTGATGCGCACCATGGGCAGACCGGCAGCGTGCAAAGCATCCAGGACGGCATGCTCGTAACCCCCGCTGGCCTCAAGAACAACCTGCTTGATGGGCCACTTCTTCAGCCACCGAATCAGACCGACAAAGCCACGCTTGTCGTTGCTGAATTGGCGAAATTGCTCTTCATGGACAGCCACATCCAGCGTGGCTTTGCTGACATCGATCCCGATCCCAAACATGGCAGAACTCCGCTAGGCTGACAGGGTCGAGAGCTCCCCCCGCTTGCCCAGTCTTATCAGTTCGAGCGCCAACTCAACCAACTGTTCGGGCGGTTCAGGGAGAATCCGGCGTGGGGACCCAAGCTACTTCACGGTCGCAAGACCTGGATCCACACGGTCGCCCACGCCGGGCTCTCGGCACCCAAGGTGCCAGATCGGCAAGAGATAAGATCCACGCC
>NZ_JAAIUZ010000058.1:0-1129 GCF_010894375.1 Stenotrophomonas sp. B1-1
TTTTGGGTTTCCTGCACCATGTAGCATTTCGTCCCTGGCGCCGCTCGAATGATGTCGATATTTTCCTGACTGATTGGAGGGCTGGGACAGTCAGCAAGCCGACAAATGTCGCAATAGGGTATCGCGGATCAACTGCTCATCGCTCGACGTGAAGCCCAGCAGCTGACGCCGCTGATAGGTCACGCGCGGGCCGCCTTTGCTCACGCTATCGGCTCGGCCTTCCTGGTGGACCATAGCGATATGCGAGACGCGTCCGGTAAAACCCACGGCCACTTCATTGGCGTTTGCGCGCACGCGCAGATGGCGCGCCTGTCGGATCTTGGCAAACATCGCTCCGCGCTTGATGCGTCTGGCCTTGGCGCGTCGGCTGGGCGGATTGCGCCGGGCCGCATAGGGCGAGCCGTCTGGGTTTTTCTGCGCCGCAATGCGCTGCTGCTGCGACCGGCGCAGTGCGGTGCCCACCTTGCGGGCCAATCGGCTGCGCTGGGCCGGTTGCAGCTGCTGCAACAATGGCGCGACCCAGTTCTCAAGGCGCTGCAGATCTGCGTTCATTGCGCGATGGCCGGCAGGGTGGCGATCACCATGCCATCGGCCAACAGCGCGCCACCGGCGAGCGTATCGGCGTGCTCGTCCTCAGTCGGCGGCTCTGGCAAGTGCTCCAGTATCAGCGCACCGCCTGCATCGCGCACCACACGCACGCGCTCAGTTAGCGGCAGCTTGATGGCCAAATCCACCAGGTTGTCGGACAGCACATCGACCTCAAAGGTCAGCTTGTCGCGGTTGGCAGGGTTTGCCAGCAGCTCGGATTGATGGCGGGTCAGCCACTGCAGCAGCGGTACCATCACCGCCTCCGGTGCTCCGGCAAAGTCGGTCAGTACCAGGTCCAGGGTGTAGCGGTACTCAAAGGAGGCGCCCGGCCGATAGGTGCCGGCCACACCGCCGTTGTCGACAAAGATCAGCAAGCGCTCGGGATCGGCCTGCAAGCAGGGCAGGGCGGCCACCAGGTGCTGGCGTAGGAGCTGGGGCTTCTTCATGGGGCGTGTTCCTGGCCACCGAGTGCGGCATGCAGTTCCCTCACCAAGCCCTGTAGGCCGATCACTTGCTCGGCAGTGGCGTGGCAGAGGGCGTA
>NZ_JAAIUZ010000059.1:0-1103 GCF_010894375.1 Stenotrophomonas sp. B1-1
GCGTCGCGCACGCGGGCGTTGAGGATGACCAGCATCTTGCGCATCACGGCCACGATGGCCACTTTCCCTTCCTTGCCGCGGGCCCGCAGCGACCGGTAAAAGTCCCGCAACCGCGGCTCATGTCGCATGGCCGACATGGCCGCCATGTAGAGCACCTGGCGGATCTCGGCCCTGCCGCCGTGGATGCTTCGTCTCCCTCGCATGGTTCCGCTGTCGTGGGAGATCGGCGCTACGCCGACCAGGCTGGCAATGGCCTTTCCGCTGATCTGCCCCAACTCAGGCAGGTAGCTGGCCAATACCGCCTGCAATGCCGGGCCAACCCCTTTCATCGACTTCAGCACTGCCAGTTGAGGCTGCTGCGCGACCTGTTCGGCGATCTCTTTGCCCAGCCGCTCGACCATTGTCTGCAGGCGGATGATGCTGCCTTGCATCAGCCGGCGTAGCTCGCGGTCAGTCACCATTTCCTGCTGCTGGCGGGCCACGGTCAGTGCCTGCATCGTCTGTCGACGCGCCCGCACAAACTCGCGCAGCTTCCGTTGCCAGGGCTCCAGCGGCTGATAGGAAGGCAGCTCGACCAGCGCGGCCATCTGCGCCAATACAAGAGCGTCCAAGCGGTCCGTCTTGGCCGCTTTACCCAGCCCCTGAGCCAGTCTGCGTGCACGCAGGGCGTTGGCGCGGATCACCGGATGGCCGGCCTTGTGAAGAAAGTCCAGGACAGCCTGCTCATAGCCGCCGGTGGCTTCCAGAACGATCTGAATGGCCGGCCGCGTCCTCAACCAAGCGTCCAATTCAGCATAGCCAGAAGGGCTATTGCTGACCTGCAGGGTCTCACCGTCTGTCGTGCCGATATCCAATCGGCGCTTGCTCACATCAATCCCGATCCCGTTCATTGCCCGACTCCGTATAGTCTGGAAGGGTCGAGAGCTCCCCCGCTTGCCCAGTCTTATCGCTTCGAGTGTCCAGCTCCAGCAACTGTTCGGGCGGATCAAGGGAGAATCCGGCGTGGGCGCCAAGCTCCATGGCGATCGTCGAGATCCAGGCTTACACGGCGGCCCACGCCGGCTCTCGACACCTACGCTGCCAGATTTCCATCAGATAAGGCT
>NZ_JAAIUZ010000060.1:0-1067 GCF_010894375.1 Stenotrophomonas sp. B1-1
TATGAACACGCCGAGCGGGCGCAGTTCCATTTCGACTTTGGCAACCGGCTGTACTGGTTTGAGTTCGATGCAGTGCGCTTTGACAAGCTCTGCCGTGAATACGCCACGCGCAAAGAGGATGCGGCGGCCGAGCTGGAGGAAGATGAGCTGCAGAAGCTGCGCCGCGCCAGCGCCTCGGTGAAGGAGATCGCCAGCTGCTTTCCGCAGACCCTGTACTTCCAGCGCAACGAGGTCACCGACGAGGCCTGGTACTACTTCCGGATCTATCGCCCCCTGGGCAAGCCCAGCGTTACCGGCACCTTCACCTCCAGTCAGGCGATGAATGCCACCACCTTTCGTGACCGCCTGGCCCACATCGCCCCCGGCGAGATCTTCGACGGCACCGGCGGCCAGCTGCTGGCGGTGATGAAGGCGCAATGGAAGGACGTCAAGACCGTCCACACCGTGGACTTCATTGGCTACACCCCTGAGCACCAGGCCTATGTGTTTGGCGACCTGGCCGTGCGCCAGGGCCAGATCAGCCTGGCCAATGCCGAAGACTACTTTGAGTTCGACAAGCTGCGTATGAAGACCACCCAGCGCTCGATCCGCCTGGACATCCAGCGCGACCCGGAAGCTTTTCGCACCGACTGGCTGCAGTGGCTGTGGACCTGCTTTGGCACCCACGGCATCGTGGCATTGACCTTCTGGTTTGGCTCGCTGTTTGCCAACCAGATCCGCTCTACCCACAAGTCCTTTCCGTTCCTGGAAGCCACTGGTGAGGCCGGTGCCGGCAAGACCACCCTGCTGACCTTCCTGTGGAAGCTGCTGGCACGGGCCGACTATGAGGGCTTTGACCCGGCCAAGTCGTCCAAGGCCGGCCGGGCACGTGCCATGGGCCAGATCTCCGGCATGCCGGTGGTGCTGTTGGAGGCGGACCGGTCGGGGGCGGACAACAAGCCGCATACCCGGGCCTTTGAGTGGGATGAGCTCAAGGACTACTTCGGTGGTGGCACGCTGGCCACGCGTGGCGTGCGCAATGGCGGTAACGAAACCTACGAGCCGCCCTTTCGCGGCACGATCGTGAT
>NZ_JAAIUZ010000061.1:0-1027 GCF_010894375.1 Stenotrophomonas sp. B1-1
TAGTTGTGTAAACCCACTACGTTGTTCAGCGGCACTCTGGAGATAGGTGGCTGGCCGCCGATCCCCATATGGGGACGGTGCCAGTTGTAGTGGTGCAGCCATTGGGTCAGCACGGAATTGCGTTGGTCCGAAGAGGCGTACTCGCAAGCGTAGGCCCACTCGCGCAAGCTGGTCTGGATGAAGCGCTCCGCCTTGCCGTTGGTGCGGGGTGTGTAGGGCTTGGTCCGGATGTGCTTGATTCCAAGGGATTTGAGCAGCTTGGCAAAGGCGGTGGAGCGATAGCAGGCGCCGTTGTCGGTCAGGATCCGCTTGAAGGTGATTCCCAAGCTGGCGTAGTACTCCAGAGCGCTCAGCAGCGCTTGGCAGGCCGTTTCTCCCTGTTCGTTGGGGTGAACGCTGCTGTAGGCGAGCCGGGAATGATCGTCGATGGCCACGTGGACGTACCCCCAGCCGCCGCCGGCAGCGTTTCCCCGGCGTTTGGCATCGGTTCTGTGCCCAGGCCTCTGGAAGTTGCCCAGTTTCTTGATATCCAGGTGCAGCAGTCCTCCGGGCTGATCGTATTCGTATCGGATGACCGCTTTGGGCGGATCCAGCCGGCACAGCCGGTTGAGGCCGTGAACACGCATCAACCGGGAAATGGTGCTGTGGCCGATCCCCAAGGCCTTGGAAATGGTCAGGTAGGTGTGCCGTTTACGGCGGCGCTCCTTGATCTGCTCGACGACCGACGCAGGCGTGGCATGCGGCGTCTGGTGCGGGCGAGAGCTGCGGTTTTCCAGCCCCGACGCCCCGAACTCCCGGAATCGGGCCAGCCACTTGTAGGCCGTACGCACACTTACGCCACACGCTTGTGCTGCCTCCTCCGGCCGCAGGCCCTCGTGGAGGATGCGACGGACAAGAAGTTCTCGACTAAACGGCGTTAAACGGGCATTTTTATGGTTGTTCATCCGGGCTCTTTGGGATCTGGAGAGGTGTGGTAACCACCATTTTCCAGAGATGTCCCGGATGAACAACGTACAGAGAGATCACA
>NZ_JAAIUZ010000062.1:0-890 GCF_010894375.1 Stenotrophomonas sp. B1-1
CGCATGTAGCCCAGGAAGATGTGCGCCTGACTCTTGGAGGCGCTGAGGAAGATTTGATTGCGGCCGGTGGTCAGCGCATCGAGCAAGGCCTCACGAGCAAAGTAGTAGGTGGCACCGATCTGGCGCGATTTGAGGATGATGCGCGTGCGCTCACTGCCGGCGCGCAGCCAATCGCGCTGATAGTCGAAACAGCCCTCCACGAAGGCTGTCTGCAGACGTTCGATCTCTTCCTCACTGAACTCGTTCTTGCGCGTCTTCTTCTTCGGCGCAGCATTGCGGTTTGCCACCGCCGGATTCAGGTCGGACTCGTTGCCGCCGCCCTGGTAGCGCTGGATCCGCGCCTGGCGTTCGAGTTGACGGTGCAGCAGGTCGATTTCCTTGAAATCGCCACCGGTCTTCTCCTGCTTGTGGATCAGGATGCACAGCCGCGCTTCCAGCGCCCCGCCAATGCGCTCGACGGTGTCGGCGCGGTCCCATTCGTCACGCGCCTTCCAGCTGTGTACGGTTTTGTCCTTCTCCCCTATCAGGGAGGCGATGTCACACACGCGCCAACCCATCCAGTACAGCAGCTGGGCTTGGCGGCGAGGATCGACATGGAGCTTTTCGAAGACGTTCTGCACCTGGGCAGATTGGACGGGCTTGCGCGCGCGCGATATCGGCGCTCCCTGTAAGCACGCGCGCTACATGCCGCAGCCGTTGTTACGTCGTACCGGTGGGCTGAGGATGGGTCATCGCATCAACGCCGATGCGCCCTGATCTCAACGAGGCACCGATGGCCGGTACTACCAAACGTTCCAAGTTCTTCCGCGTGGCCGTCGAGGGCGCCACCACCGATGGCCGCACCATCGAGCGCTCCCATATCCAGGACATGGCCGAGACCTACGACCCGC
>NZ_JAAIUZ010000063.1:0-730 GCF_010894375.1 Stenotrophomonas sp. B1-1
AGCATGTCCACGCCGTTGACGATGAACACCATGCCGACCATGTCGATTTCGATCTCGGTGCGGCCGTTGATGCTCAGCTTGTAGTAGCTGGCGGTGGTCTTGACCGAGAACTCGGTGTCATCGCCGACCTTGCCGGTACCGGCATCGATCTCGCTGTGCCGACCACGGATGACGATTTCCACCGCATCGACATCACCGGTGTCCTCGCGCTGGTAGGCGCCGGCAAAGCGCAGCTGCACCGCGTTGTGGCGCACCGCGCCAAACTGGCGCAACACCTCGCGCATCAGCCCGCCGCACTTCCATTCGGCCTCGATCTTCTCTTGGCCCAGATCGATGTCCACCGGGCCGAGCATGCCGCCGGCGCGGTATTCCTCCATCTTGCGGGTCAGGGTGGGCAGCTTGAATTCAGTGACCTGGCCCAGGTAGCTGGCACCGTCATTGAACAGGTTGAGATTCTTCAGTTTGCTGGGCAGGGCCATCAGCGGATTCCTTCAGCGGTTCAGGCGTTGATACGGGTGGCAAAGTCGACCAGGTAGCGATCGGTGATGCGCTGGTGCAAGGTGAGGTCTTCCAGCGGCGGGACCGGGGTGTAGTCGTAGTCGATGACCAGCTTGCCGGCCGAGAGCTGGGTGGGCAGGTTGGCCGCTTCATCGAACCAGGCGGTGGCGTCGATGATGTAACCGCCGGCCTTGAGCTCGCGGAACTTGGCATTGATCGACTCGATCATGTC
>NZ_JAAIUZ010000064.1:0-658 GCF_010894375.1 Stenotrophomonas sp. B1-1
CACGCGAGCGCAACGGCAGCAAGCGCTACCTGGGGTTGCAGTTGCAGAGCACCGACGGCGCCGTGGCGCGCCCCAATCGCCTGGTCCTCGACCTGGCTGAGGGCGTCCTAGTCGGACCGACGGACACCCCCAATGTGAGCGCGCTGCGCATCCTGCCCAGCGGCGACTGCGGCCGATTGATCGAGATGGATGTAACCGGGGTGGCCGATGGGCTACTGATGCTGGCGCTCTATTTGCACGCACGCCCCGACAGTGATCAATACCCGGGTGATGGGGTCTCCGGCTTGGACATCGTCGCCCCCTACCTATGGGATCTGGATGACGCAACGAGCCCGGTCTACCCGTACACCAGCACGAGCGTTGTGCCAGGTGGCGAGGAACACGCGGTGCGCGTATGGGGCGTGCAGCTGGAATACGGCCCACAGGCCACCGGCTACATCCCCACCTTTGCCACACCGGTCACCGTCGTCGATTACCGGCTTCAGGCGCCTTGGACGATCGTGCTGGATCAACCCTTGCCTGCGGGCGCCCGGCTGAGCTGGGACGGGGTCATCGGCCATGTACCCTCCCCTACCCTGCTGCCGCCTAATGCCACCGCGCTGGAGCGTGCCGGCGAAGCGGCCGATGCCTGCCTGATGCAGGTGCCCATGACCCATGG
>NZ_JAAIUZ010000065.1:0-627 GCF_010894375.1 Stenotrophomonas sp. B1-1
CTCCACCAGCGAGGCCTCCGGATAGGCGCTGCAGGACATGGCCGAGACCGCGCACAGGCCGTGCTGCTGGCAGGCGATGGCATCAAAGATGCCCTCGGTGATCCATACCTCACGCACCGTGCGCAGCGTGGCGGCCGAGGCCGGAGCCACCCACCAGCGGCCGGCGTAGCTCTTGCCCGGCGCAAAGCGGGCCTTTTGCTTACCAAAGCGATAGGGGCGGTCAATCAGCCGCTCCCACCAGCCGTCACCGGGCAAGGCAAAGCGCACCGTGGCTGTGCCCTGGTTGAGCTTGCGATCGAAGTAGTGCTCCTGGGCGTACAAGCCCTTGAGCGGGGCCAGGTCAAAGCCGCGGGCCGTGCTCAGATAGGCATCAGCGGCCGCGTTGGGCCGCTCCACGGTCTGCGGATGATGCTTGGAGTAGTCATCAAACAGATCCGGATAGAGCTCTCGAACCCTGATTTCGTGACGGCACTTGGACAGCCGCCCGCACCGCAGGACCCAGGGATGCTCGGCGTGGGTGTAGAAGTTGTCCTTCTCGCCACAGTTGGGGCAGCGGCCGCGCAGGAAGCTGCCGCGACGCTTGAGGCTGTAGTCGCGTTCCAGGCATGCCAGCACCTGCTCGAGGAT
>NZ_JAAIUZ010000010.1:0-27187 GCF_010894375.1 Stenotrophomonas sp. B1-1
GCTTACACGGCGGCCCACGCCGGCTCTCGACACCTACGCTGCCAGATTTCCATCAGATAAGGCTTGGCCGCCGCATCCATGCGGCGGACACCCCCGCGGCCCCACCCCGCCCGGCCTCTGACAGTTTCCGGGGGCGGCCACCCACGGAAAGGAAAAAAGAAGAGCAACATCGGGTCGCGCGCTGCGCGCACTCGCTGCGGGGTCGGATCCGTTTTCCGCAGGAAAGCGGCTCTGACCCCTTCTTCCCAACCGACATCACAGACCGCTCTTGCTTCGGCCGTTGCCGTCCGCTCCGCCATGAACCTGTCGAGGCCGGGGCGGTGTGGGCTGGCAGGGGTTCCGCGGCATGGATGCCGCGGCCAAGCCCCCATGGAAGGGTTTACGGCGTCCCCTGCCAGCCCACACCACCCCGGCCCACCCACAGCACCAAGAAGCGCCATCGCTTCGGCTCTGGCTCTGGCTCTGGCTCTGGCTGTGGCTCTGGCAGTTGTAGTTGCCGTGCGCTTCTGCCTGCCGCAGGCATCGGCCCCCCACCAGCCGATACAATGCCCGTCTGCCGTACACCGGCATCCCGTCCCTGAGCCAAAGAGTTGCCCATGTCCATCGTCCGCATGACCGACCTCGACCTCTCCGGCAAGCGCGTGCTGATCCGCCAGGATCTGAACGTGCCGATCGAGAATGGCCGCATCACCTCCGAACAGCGCATCACCGCCTCGCTGCCGACGCTCAAGCGCGCGCTGGAACAGGGCGCCGCAGTGATGGTCACCTCGCACCTGGGCCGCCCGAAGGAAGGCGTCTGGAGCGAAGCCGATTCGCTGGCACCGGTTGCCGCGCGCCTGTCCGAGCTGCTGGGCCGTGAAGTGCCGCTGGTGCGCGACTGGGTGGACGGTGTGGACGTGCAGCCGGGCCAGCTGGTGCTGCTGGAAAACTGCCGCATGAACGTCGGCGAAGGCAAGGATGACGAAGCCCTGTCGAAGCAGTACGCCGCCCTGTGCGACGTGTTCGTGATGGATGCCTTCGGTACCGCGCACCGCGCGCAGGCTTCCACCCACGGCGTGATCCGCTTCGCCCCGGTGGCCGCCGGCGGCCCGCTGCTGATGGCCGAACTGGACGCGCTGGCCAAGGCGCTGGATGCCCCGGCCAAGCCGCTGCTGGCCATCGTGGCCGGCAGCAAGGTCAGCACCAAGCTGGAACTGCTGGCCAACCTGGTCAACAAGGTGGACCAGCTGATCGTGGGCGGCGGCATCGCCAACACCTTCATCGCCGCGGCCGGCTACAAGGTCGGCAAGTCGCTGTACGAACCGGACCTGCTGGATACCGCCAGGAAGATCGTGGCCGACGCGCAGGCCCGTGGCGCAGCCATTCCGCTGCCGGTGGACGTGGTCACTGCCAAGCAGTTCCTGCCCGACGCCGCGGCGGAAGTGAAGGCCGTCGATGCCGTGGCCGAAGACGATCTGATCCTGGACATCGGCCCGCAGACGGCCGCGCAGTACGCGCAGCTGATCGAACAGGCCGGCACCGTGGTCTGGAACGGCCCGGTAGGTGTGTTCGAGTTCGAAGCCTTCAGCAAGGGCACCGAAGCCCTGGCCCGCGCCATCGCCCGCTCCAACGCGTTCTCCATCGCCGGCGGGGGTGACACCCTGGCGGCGGTGGACAAGTTCGATATCGCCGGTGATGTCAGCTACATCTCGACCGGCGGCGGTGCGTTCCTGGAATTCCTGGAAGGCAAGACCCTGCCGGCGGTGGCCGCGCTGGCTGCGCGCGGCAACTGATGTCGGTCCAGCCGCAACAGATCGAGGAAGGGCGTGCCACGCTCTTCTTCGACATGGATGGCACGCTCATCGATTCGGAAGTGGGCATCACCACCTGTATTGCCTATGCGCTGCAGAAGATGGACCAGCCGGTTCCGCCGCAGGAAACCCTGCTGGGGTGGATCGGCCCATCGCTGCGCACCACCTTCACCCCGCTGTTCGGAGACGCGCAGCGGGTGGAGCAGGCGGTGGCGCTGTACCGCGAGCGCTTCGATGTGCAGGGCTGGCGTGAGCATACGGTCTATCCGGACATCGAAGACACCGTGCGTGCGCTGCATGCGCGGGGCCATCGCCTGGCCGTGGTGACCGCCAAGAACGAGGTACATGCCCGCCGTATCGCCGAACATCTGCCGTTTGGCCACCTGTTCGACGATGTGATCGGCTCTACCCCCGATGGCTCGCGCAGCAGCAAGCCGCAACTGGTGGGCGAGGCCCTGCAGCGGCTGCAGCTGGACCCGGCGCAGTGCTGGATGATCGGCGACCGCCGCATGGATATCGAAGGTGCGCGCTTCCATGGCGTGCGCAACGTGGGCGTGCTGTGGGGATTCGGCGGCGAAGCCGAGCTGACCGAGGCCGGCGCCGGACATCTGGCCCGCGAACCGGCGCAGCTGCTCACCCTGCTGGCCTGACCGAACCAGGGGTCGGACCCCTCTCCAAGGGAGAGGACTCTGACCCCGCTGGCCGGGCGAGTACAAGCGCGGGAACCGATTACATCCGTCGCCTGTCCGGAGCATGTCCGCTCCATGTCCCGAAGAGTCAGGCGCCACAAGGGTGTAACCGTATACATGGGGCGTGAAGGATGTGCTAATTTTCCCCCTTTCACGGGAGAGGCCCATTCACCATGTTCGAGCGTCAGCGTCGCACCAAGATCCTTGCCACCCTCGGTCCGGCGACCGACCCGCCGGGCGTGCTGGAGGATCTGTTCCGCGCCGGCGTGAACGTGGTGCGCCTCAACTTCAGCCACGGTGACCCGTCCGGCCAGGCCAAGCGCGCCGCCGACGTGCGTGCCGCTGCCGCCCGCGTGGGCGTGGAAGTGGGCATCCTGGCCGACCTGCCGGGCCCGAAGATCCGCATCGAGCGTTTCGCCGAAGGCAAAGTCTTCCTGAAGGCCGGTGACCGTTTCGACCTGATCGCCAATGAAAACGCCGGCCCCGGCGATGCCAGCCAGGTGGGCGTGAGCTACCTGGGCCTGCCGCAGGACGTGGGCCCCGGCGACGTGCTGCTGCTCGATGACGGCCTGATGCAGCTGCAGGTGGTGGAAGTGCAGGGCGAGCGCATCATCAACACCGTGCTCAACGACGGCGCCCTGTCCGACCGCAAGGGCCTGAACAAGCAGGGCGGCGGCCTGTCGCTGGGCGCGCTGACCGAGCGCGACAAGGAACTGATCGGCATCGTTGCCAAGATCGGCGTGGATTTCATCGCGGTCTCGTTCTGCCGCAACGCGCAGGACATGAACGACGCGCGTGACATCGCCCGTTCGCACGGCTGCGATGCTGCCCTGGTGTCGAAGATCGAGCGCACCGAAGCCATTGAGAACCTGGAAGAAATCGTCGAGGCCAGCGACGTGGTGATGGTGGCCCGTGGCGACCTGGGCGTGGAAATCGGCGATGCCGAACTGCCGGGCCTGCAGAAGAAGATCATCAAGGCCTCGCTGGCGCAGAACAAGGTGGTGATCACCGCCACGCAGATGCTGCAGTCGATGGTGGAAAGCCCCATTCCGACCCGCGCCGAAGTGCTGGACGTGGCCAACTCGGTCATCGACGGTACCGATGCGGTGATGCTGTCGGCCGAAACCGCCGCCGGTGCCTACCCGGTGAAGGCTGTGGAGGCCATGGCGCGCATCTGCCTGGGTGCCGAACGCCAGTTCCAGACCGAAACCGACTTCAATGCCTCGCCGCGCAACCTGGAACGTGCCGACCAGGCCATCGCCATGGCCACCATGTTCCTGTCCCAGCACGTGGGCGTGCGCGCCATCGTGGCGATGACCGAATCCGGTGGCACCGCCCGTTACCTGTCGCGTTTCCGCGCCAAGGCGCCGGTGTTCGCGGTCACCCGCCACGACGGCGCCCGCCGCCAGATGGCGCTGATGCGCGATGTCTACCCGATCAACTTCGACAGCCGCGGCCTGACCCCGCGCGAAGCCGCGCGTGGCAGCATCCGCCTGCTGGTGGAATCGGAACTGCTGCAGGCCGGTGATCGTGTCGTGTTCACCAGTGGCGAGCACATGGAAACCCTGGGTGCCACCAACACCCTGCGTCTGCTGGAAGTGGGCGAAGACGGCCGCGCCAGCGGTCTGGGCGACCTGTAAGCGCAGCCGCCGGGCCACGCCACACAGGGTCACGCCACACAGGGTCAGATCCCCGCAGGGGCTCTGACCCCGCTCTGCCCCGAGGTCGCAGGACAGAAATTGTCCTGCGCACATCTGGAATCGTTTCCATCCTGTCCTCCACGTCGGGGCAACGGGTGGCGGGGCTATAATTGCGTTTTTCCCGCACCCGCCACAGGAAATACATGAGCATCGAACAGCTGGCCGAAACCGCCCAGGCCATGGTCGCCCCGGGCAAGGGCATCATCGCGATCGACGAATCCACCGCTACCATCGCCAAGCGTTTCGCCGGCGTCGGTATCGAGAACACCGAGGAAAACCGTCGCGCCTACCGCGAGCTGCTGCTGACCACGCCGAAGCTCAACGAGCACATTTCCGGCGCCATCCTGTACGACGAAACCATCCGCCAGGCCACCAAGGACGGCGTGCCGTTCGCCAAGTACATGGCTGACCACGGCATGATTCCGGGCATCAAGGTGGACAAGGGTGCGCACCCGCTGGCCGGCTGCCCGGGCGAGCTTGTCACCGAAGGCCTGGACGGCCTGCGCGAGCGCCTGCAGGAGTACTACAAGCTGGGTGCCCGCTTCGCCAAGTGGCGCGCGGTCATCAACATCGGCGACAACACCCCGTCGGGCACCTGCATCGAATCCAACGCCCACGCGCTGGCCCGTTACGCCGCCCTGTGCCAGGAATGCGGCCTGGTGCCGATGGTCGAGCCGGAAGTGATCATGGACGGCGACCATGACATCGAAACCTGCTACGAAGTGACCGAAGCCACCCTGCGTTCGCTGTTCGATGCGCTGTACCAGCAGAACGTGCTGCTGGAAGGCACCATCCTGAAGGCCTCGATGGTCATCTCGGGCAAGGGCTGCGATGAGCAGGCCGACGTGGAAGAAGTGGCCGAATCGACCGTGATGTGCCTGAAGAGCACCGTGCCGGCCATCCTGCCGGGCGTGGTGTTCCTGTCCGGTGGCCAGAGCGACGAGCAGTCCACCGAGCACCTGAACGCGATGAACCAGCTGGGCAACCTGCCGTGGCCGCTCAGCTTCTCCTACGGCCGTGCCATGCAGCAGGCCGCGCTGAAGCTTTGGGCCAAGGACATGAAGGGCAACTACGCCGCTGCACAGAAGACCGTGTACGAGCGCGCCAAGGACAACGGCCTGGCCGCCCTGGGCAAGTGGAACGGCTGAGCCGCACCACCGCCTGAGCAGTAATGGACGCCGGCCCTGTGCCGGCGTCTTCATTTGCGGGTATCGTTGCGCTGCAGCGGGTGCCGTGTCGGCGCCCGGTTTCCAGGGAAAGGAGCAGCAGCACATGCGCAAGGCCGCCATCGTGATCGCCATTGCCACCGTCGTGGCCGTGGCCGGTTGCAACCGTCTTCCCGGCAGCAGTGTGGAGGCCGGCAAGGCCCCGCCGCTGGCGCTGGACAAGCCGCTGTCCGGTGAAATCACCGCACGCAGCGCACTCAACTACAACGATGGCAGCCATTACCAGGTCTACGCGCTGGCCCTGCAGGACAAGCAGCGGGTGGGCATCAAGCTGACCGGCACGCTGAACGGCTCCATCAGCGTGTTCGACAACGGCACCCTGGTGGCCAGCAGCCGCAGTGGCTATGAAAGTGGCGACGAAGTCTCGGTGGCGTTCCGCGCCGACGGCAGCGGCACCTACCAGGTGGCGGTGAACGCCGAAGGTCCCGATGCGTTCGGGCCGTTCCGGCTGCGCGCCGAAACCCTGCAGCCCTATGACGGCACGCCGATCGTCGGCGCCGGCCGCATCAACGACCTGCTGCTGGACGAAACACAGGACTACACGCTGAAGGTGGACAGCCCCGGCCTGTACGAGATCCAGCTGCGTTCGGACGCCTTCGATACCCTGTTGTCGCTGAAGGGCAATGGCCAGGAAAGCGAAAACGATGACGGCGGCGAAGGCACCGATTCGCGCATCACCCTGCCGCTGCAGCCCGGCGAGTACACGCTTACCGTGCGCGGGCTGGGCGACGGCGACCAGGGCACCTTCAGCCTGGAGGCCACGCGCAGCGCCATGCCGGACAACCTGGTCGATACCGATGGCACCACGCTGCCTCGCAACGGCAGCGTCTACACGCTGCTGGAAGGCGAAGGCCGCCGACGTTTCCTGCTGACCCTGGACGAACCGGCCGAGGTGCAGCTGGATGCGATGTCCAGCCAGGTCGACACCGTGCTGCGCCTGGTCGGTGGTGAGATCGAGCGCAGCGATGACGACGGTGGCAACGGAACCGACGCGCACCTTCAGGAAACCCTGCCGGCCGGCCACTACACGGTGGACGTGAGCAACCTGAGCGAAACCAGCGGCCTGGTGGAAATCAAGGTGCGCTGATCGCGCTCAGTGCGCGGCCGCGAAGCCGGCATCACCCACCGGCGGCAGCGGCAGGATGCGCTCGGCCTCTACCGCCTGGCCGGCGGCGGCCAGCGCCTGCTGGTAGGCCTTGGCGGTGGCGGTGTTGAAGGCCACCAGCACGATGCGCATCGGCTGTGCGTGGCTGCGCTGCCATGCCAGCGTTTCAGTCACGGCCACCTGCGCGGCCTGGTACAGCGGATAGCCGTACACGCCGCAGCTGATGGCGGGAAACGCAATGGACTGCACGCCCAGCGATTCGGCCATCTGCAGCGATTTCCAGTAGCAGTTGGCCAGCAGCGCCGGTTCGTCGCGCTGGCCGTCGTGCCAGACCGGGCCCACGGTGTGCAGCACATGCTTGGCCGGCAGCGCATGGCCGGCGGTGGCGCGCACTTCGCCGGTGGGGCAGCGCACGCCGGGCCGCAGCTGCGGCAGCTGTTCGCATTCCTGCAGCAGGCCCGGGCCTGCCGCGCGGTGGATCGCACCATCCACGCCGCCGCCGCCCAGCAGCGATTCATTGGCCGCGTTGACGATCGCATCCACCGCCAGGGTCGTGATGTCGCCCTGCCACACTTCGATCTTCATGCGTCCGTCTCCTGCCTGTCGGTTGTTCCGCGCATCCTCCGCGCTGGCTGTACCCACGGTAGGGCACAGGGCATGGATGCTGCGTCATGACCGTCTCACAACCTGCGATCCGGTCTTCACGCACGATGGCGGCAATTACCTTCACGCAGGCTGAAGCAGAAAGGGGTCAGATCCTTTTCCGCATGGAAAAGGCTCTGACCCCCATCATTGCGCCACGCCGGTGGGGTCAGAGCCCTTTCCCTGCGGGAAAGAGATCCGACCCCGCACCGCTTACGGCAGGCCGGCCAGCCAGTCGTCGTCGGAGCCTTCGTTCACATCGGCAAACAGCGGCGTGGAGAAGTAGCGTTCACCGGTATCGGGCAGCATCGCCAGGATGACCGAGCCCGCCTCGGCACGGCTGGCCACATCCAGCGCGCTGGCCACGGTGGCACCGGCCGAGATGCCCACGAACAGACCTTCCTCGGCGGCCAGACGGCGCGCGGTGGCGATGGCGCGTTCGTCTTCCACGGTCAGCAGTTCATCCACCACATCGCGGTTCAGTACATCGGGCACGAAATCCGGCGTCCAGCCCTGAATCTTGTGCGGCCTCCAGTCATCGCCCTTCAGCAACGCGGCGCCGGCCGGTTCGGTGGCCACGATGCGCGTCTGCGGGCGTGCCACCTTCAGCACTTCGCCCACACCGGTAAGCGTGCCGCCGGTGCCCCAGCCGCTCACGAAGTAATCCAGGCGCTTGCCAGCGAAGTCGCGCAGGATTTCCGCGGCGGTGGTGTTGCGGTGGTAGGCCGGGTTGGCCGGGTTGGCGAACTGGCTGGCCAGGAACCAGCCATGCTGTTCGGCCAGCTCGCGCGCCTTGCGCACCATGCCGCTGCCGCGTTCGGCGGCCGGGGTCAGGATCACCTTGGCACCGTAGGCGCGCATCAGCTTGCGGCGTTCGATGGAGAAGGTTTCCACCATGGTGGCCACGAACTTGTAGCCGCGGGCGGCAGCGACCATGGCCAGTGCCACGCCAGTATTGCCCGAGGTGGCCTCCACGATGGTGTCGCCGGGCTTGAGCAGGCCGCGCGCTTCGGCGTCCAGGATGATGGCCAGCGCCAGGCGGTCCTTCACCGAACCGCCCGGATTGAACGATTCGACCTTGGCGTACAGGGTCACGCCCTGCGGCGCCAGGCGCTGCAGCTTGACGATGGGGGTATTGCCGATGGTGTCCAGGATGGAGTCGTACAGGGCCATGGAAGCGCTCCAGAAGCAGGCCGCGCCGGGCTGCGGCGGGCGGAAGAGGGGAGGGCTGGCCGTCCAGGCCAGCGGCTGCCGGCTGACCGTAGCGCCGGCATATGACACCCGGAAATGACCAGATACCTTTCTTAAACAACCTTTGGTTATAAGCTGGTGACGGGAATTGACCCTAGAGTGGACCTCCGCCCCCGCCGCCTACCCGCCATGACGCTCACCCAGCTGCGCTACCTGGTCGCCATCGCCGATGCCGAGCTGAACATCACGCTCGCCGCCTCGCGCGTGCACGCCACCCAGCCCGGCCTGTCCAAACAGCTGAAGCAGCTGGAGGACGAGCTGGGTTTCCTGTTGTTCGTGCGCAAGGGGCGCAGCCTGGAATCGGTCACCCCGGCCGGGACCGAGGTCATCACCCGCGCCCGCGCGGTGCTGGCCGAGGCCAACAACATCCGCACCTATGCCGCCAACCAGCGGCGCGAAAGCCAGGGCCAGCTGATCCTGACCACCACCCACACCCAGGCGCGCTTCGTGCTGCCGCCGGCGGTGGCGGCGATCAAGCAGGCGTACCCGCAGGTAAGCGTGCATCTGCAGCAGGCCGGCGAAGCGGACGCGCTGGACCGGCTCAACCAGGGCGATGCCGATATCGCCATCATCAGTACCGCCGGCAGCGAACCGACCGACGGCATTGCCGTGCCGTTGTTCCGCTGGCGCCGGTTGGTGGTGGTGCCCAAGGGCCACCCGCTGGACCGCGCCGGCCGCGCGCCGGACCTGGCCGCGTTGGCGCGCCAGCCGTTGATCAGCTACGAATCCTCCACGCGTCCGAATTCGTCGCTGCAGCGTGCGTTCGCCGCCCAGGGGCTGGTGCCCGATCTGGCACTGACGGCGCTGGATGCGGACCTGATCAAGACCTATGTGCGCACGGGTCTGGGCGTGGGGTTGCTGGCGGAGATGGCGGTCAGTGCCTACGACGAAGATCTGAAATCGTGGCCGGCGCCGGAGCCGATCACCGAGTGCATTGCGTGGGCGGTGCTGCCGCGTGATCGTGTGCTGCGCGATTACGCGTTGGAACTGGTGCACGTGCTGGCCCCTCAGATCGATCCGCGCGACCTGCGCCGCGTGCTGGACGGCAACCAGGCCGCCGCATGGCCGCAGCCCCCCACCTGGGAATCGCTGACCCAGACCATCACGGTCTAAGGGTTGGGGCATTGCAGGGCTGCGCCCTGCACCCGCTCAACGTCAACTTCAACGTCAACTTCAACGTCAAAAGCGGCATTCCGTGGGATGGCGGGGCGGTGTGGGTGGGCAGGACACGCCGTAAACCCGTCCATGGGGGCTCGTAGGCGCCATCCATGGCGCCTGCGGTCCTGCCCACCCACACCGCCCCGCCTCTGACAGGTTCCTGCGATCTGCCGGAACCGCATTTTGCTCTGGTAGGTGTCGACCTTGGTCGACACATCTGTCAGATACCGAATGGATTCATCCGTGTCGACCAAGGTCGACACCTACCGGGGCAGAGCGCCGTGCCCTTCCGCCAGATCGCGGCCAACTGTCGAAGGCGGGGTGGGTCCGGTTGCGGGGGTGTCCGCGGCATGGGCCCGAGGCATGCCTCGGGCGGGTTGGGCAGGACGCCCAACCCCAGTCTTGCCGTGTGTGCAGGAAAGCGCACACGAGCAAGCCGCGGCCAAGCCTGCAAGGACGTACTTGCGGCGTCCCCCGCAACCGGACCCACCCCGCCATCCCACGGAATGCCCGCTCTTGACGTTGACGTTGCCGTTGCCGTTGCATCAAGCAGGTGCAGGGCGCAGCCCTGCCAAAAACCCCCAGCACCTGCGACGGTTCGTCGCACGGCCAACCCTGGACCGGGCTCTACACTAGCGCGGTGAACCGCTTGTCGCGCCCGCAACGCCTCCTGCTGCAGCTTGCCTTCGTGGCAACGCTGCTGATGGTGCTTGCGCCGCTGGTCAGCCGCGCGCTGCAGGCGCCCGAGCATCATGCGCCTGCGCATGCGCAGATGGATCAGATGTCGCCGGCCATGCATGCCCATATGCATCACGGCAGCCTGGCTGAAGAACACGGCGCGCTGCATGCGCAACCGGATTCAACCCCGCCGGCCGATCCGCATGCCATGCACGGCGAGGCCTGCGAGTACTGCGTGCTGGCCCTGCGCCTGCTGCCGTGGCTGGCCGTGGCGCTGCTGCTGGTGCCACTGCTGTGGCGGCCGCGCGTGCTGTTCGCCCCGCTGCTGCCCCTGCTGCCACCCCAACACTGGCCCGCGCATGCCGCGCGTGGTCCACCGCTGCGCTCCATCGTCCGCTGAGTTCCCATTCAATCCGCCGCACGACGCCTGACCGGGCGCCGTGCGCGCGTGCGTACCTTGGAGTTGTCTGCATGAAAAACCTGTCCCGCCCCGCGGGCGCATCCGCGCGCCTGCCGGTTGCCCTTGGCCTCGCGGTGGCCGCTTCGCTGGCCCATGCCGCGCCGGCTGACGAAGCGCGCACCCTCGATACCCTGGTGGTGACCGCCGCCGCACCCTCTTCGCCACTGCACTGGGTGACCGATCCGCGGCTGCCGCGGCAGCCGGTGCCGGCCAGTGATGGTGCCGATTACCTGAAGACCGTTCCTGGTTTCTCCGCCATCCGCAACGGCGGCACCAATGGCGACCCGGTGCTGCGCGGCATGTTCGGTTCGCGCCTGAACATCCTCAGCAACGATGGCAACCTGATCGGCGCATGCCCCTCGCGCATGGACAATCCGCTGTCCTACATCGCGCCGGAAAGCTTCGACCGGCTGACCATCATCAAGGGCCCGCAGAGCGTGCGCTGGGGCGCGGGTGCCTCGGCCGGCACCATCCGTTTCGAACGTGATACGCCGCGCTTCGAGGCGCCGGGCCTGCGCGCCGATGCCAGTGCGCTGGTCGGCTCGCGCAATCGCAACGACCAGGTGCTGGACCTGACACTGGGCAATCCCAGCGGCTACGTGCGCGCCAGCGGAAACCGTTCCGAAGCCGACGACTACAAGGACGGTCACGGCGATGTCGTGCCCTCGAAATGGCGCAAGTGGAACGGCGATGTGGCGCTGGGCTGGACGCCCGATGCCGATACGCTGCTGGAAGTGTCCGTCGGCGCCGGCGATGCCATCGCGCGCTATGCCGGCCGCGGCATGGACGGTGCCGCCTTCGAACGCACCACCTTCGGCGCGCGCTTCGAGAAGCGCAACCTACCCGGTGCGTGGGACACGTTGCAGGCCAACGTGTACTACAACGAAGCCGACCACGTGATGGACAACTACACACTGCGCACGCCCAACCCGCACAGCAGCATGCCCATGCCGATGGCCTCCAATGTCGACCGGCGTACCCAGGGCGGGCGCATCAGTTCCGAATGGCGCTGGCAGGACGTGCAGCTGGTGGCCGGCGTGGATGCCGAAGACAGCCGCCACCGGGGTCGCGTGGGCATGGGCCGCAACACCTACCAGAACGCGGCCTGGAGCCGTGACGCCGACTTCGAGCGGCAGGGCGTGTTCACCGAACTGACCCTGGGCGCCGACACCGCGCAGCGCTGGATCAGCGGCCTGCGCATCGACCGTGCGCGCGTGCGCGATACGCGCGCGCAGATCAGCGGCATGATGATGGACATGCCCAACCCCACGGCCGGGCAGCAACGCCGGCAGTGGCTGGGCAGCGGCTTCCTGCGCTACGAACAGGACCTGGCCCAGGGCCTGACCGCCTACGCGGGCCTCGGCCACAGCGAGCGCATGCCGGACTACTGGGAGCTGTTCTCGCCCGATGCCGGGCCGGCCGGCAGCGTGAATGCCTTCGCTGGCATCCAGCCCGAACGCACCACCCAGCTCGACGTGGGCCTGCAGTTCAACGGGCCGCGCGTGCAGGCCTGGGTGTCGGCCTACGCCGGGCAGATCCAGGACTACATCCTGTTCACCTACCGCAGTGGCGGCATGATGGGCAGCAGCAGCCAGGCCGACAACGTCGATGCGCGCATCGCCGGTGCCGAAGCCGGGCTGAAACTGCAGTTGGACGAGCAGTGGTCGTTGGGCAGTACCCTGGCGTATGCCTGGGGCGAAAATCGCGATGCACACCGCCCGTTGCCGCAGATGCCGCCGCTGGAAGCGCGCCTGAGCGCCGATTGGCAGGGCCAGCGCTGGAGTGCCGGCGCCCTGCTGCGTGCGGTCACCGCCCAGCATCGGGTGGCCGCAGGGCAGGGCAATGTGGTGGCGCAGGATCTGGGCCCCAGCGCGGGCTTTGCCACCTTCGCGCTCAATGCCGCTTATCGCTTCAGCGCGCAACTGCAGCTCAGTGCTGGCGTAGACAATCTGTTTGATCGCGCCTACAGCGAACACCTGAACCTGGCCGGCAGCGCCGACTTCGGCTTCCCGGCCGATCCGGTACGCATCAACGAGCCCGGGCGCAGCCTGTGGATGAAGGTGAACTACCGGTATTGATCCGCCGGGCAGGGCCCGGCGCTACCCAAGCACCGGGCAAAAAAACGGGGTCGGACCCCGCCAGGGCCGACCCCCGCCTGGCGCCCTCAGCCAGGCAGGTTTGACTGTACGATGGCACCGGCACGTGCGGGCGGGCTGGATACATCCCGACATACACCGACACCGCCGCGGCAACCCTTGCATGGAACGGGTTCCCGGCGCTATCGCGCGGCAGGTTTCACGCCGGTAAACGCTTGGCACATACCGATTTCATGGGGCGGTGCCTACACTCGGCGGCCGTGGATCAATCAGGACTGTGCATGTTGGCTCGTATCGCTTCCCCCCTGGCCCTTGGCCTCGGCCTGGCCCTTCTGGCCGGCTGTGCAGGCAAGCCGGAGGCTGCCGCACGCCGGCAGGGTGAAGCCGTACCGGTCACCGCGCAGGTGGTGCAGCCCACGCAGTGGAACGACACGCTGCAGGCGCTGGGCACGGCCAAGGCGCGCGAATCGATCAGTGTGACCGCCAAGGTCAGCGAGATCGTGGATCGCGTGCATTTCGAAAGCGGCCAGCAGGTGGCCGCCGGTGCGCCCATTGTCACCCTGCGCGGCCAGGCCCAGCAGGCTGCGCTCAGCCAGGCCCAAGCCACGTTTGCCGAAGCCGACCAGCTGTACAAGCGCCAGCGCGAACTGGCCACCCAGCGCCTGGTGTCCAGTGCCACGCTGGACACGCAGAAAGCGATCCGCGACGCGGCCGAAGCGCGCGTGGCGGAAATGCAGTCGGAAATCGGTGATCGCCGCGTGCGCGCACCGTTCGCCGGCGTGCTCGGCATCCGCCAGGTCAGCCCTGGCTCGCTGGTCACGCCCACCACCGTCATCGCCACGCTGGATGACATCGAGCGCATGCACGTCGATTTCCAGGTGCCGGAAGTGGAGCTGGCCGCGCTGTCCACGGGTGACAAGGTCAGCGCCACCAGCGTGGCTTGGCCCGGCCGCGCCTTCG
The DNA here is from genome assembly GCF_010894375.1 of Stenotrophomonas sp. B1-1. NCBI lineage: Bacteria > Pseudomonadati > Pseudomonadota > Gammaproteobacteria > Lysobacterales > Lysobacteraceae > Stenotrophomonas > Stenotrophomonas sp. B1-1. The sequence goes on from NZ_JAAIUZ010000010.1 coordinate 13,756, forward strand.
AAGGCGAGGTGAGCACCATCGATGCGCGCATCGATCCGGCCACCCGTGCGGTGACCGTGCGCGCCGGTTTTGCCAATGCCGACCACGCGCTGCGTCCCGGCATGCTGCTGGATGTGCGCCTGTTCCGCCCCGAGCGCCCGGCACTGGTGGTGCCGGAAATCGCGGTGGTGCAGGTCGGGCGCGATTCGTATGTGTACCGCCTGAAGAGCGACGACACGGTGGAACGTGCCGACGTGGTGATCGGTGCGCGCCGCTCGGGCGTGGTGGAAATCCGCCAGGGCCTGCAGGCCGGGCAGCGCATCGTGGTCGATGGCACCGGCAAGCTGCGCCCGGGTCTGAAGGTGGCGGCATCCAACGCGGCCGCCGCCAACGATGCGCAGGCGCCGTCTGAAACCACCCCGGCCGCCGCCGAGGGCCAGGGCGGATGAAGCTTTCGGACATCTCCATCCAGCGGCCGGTGTTTGCCGTGGTGATGAGCCTGCTGCTGCTGGTGCTGGGCATCATGTCGTTCACTCGCCTGACCCTGCGGGAACTGCCGGCCATCGATCCGCCCATCGTCTCGGTGTCGGTGGATTACACCGGCGCGTCGGCGGCGGTCATCGAAAGCCGCATCACCCAGGTGCTGGAAGACGCGCTGGCCGGTATCGAAGGTATCGACACCATCAACGCGCGCAGCACCAACGGGCGCTCACAGGTCAGCATCGAATTCACCTCCAACCGTGATATCGAAGCGGCCGCCAACGACGTGCGCGACGCCGTCAGCCGCGTGGCCGACCGCATGCCCGAAGAGGCGCGCCCGCCGGAAATCGCCAAGGTGGAAAGCGATGCCGACCCGATCATCTGGTTCAACATGTCCTCCACCACCATGGACACGCTGGAACTGAGTGATTACGCCGACCGCTACGTGGTTGATCGCTTTTCCAGCCTGGACGGCGTGGCCCAGGTGCGTATTGGTGGCCGCCAGCGCTATGCCATGCGCATCTGGCTGGACCGCGACCAGTTGGCCGCGCGCGGGCTGACCACGGGCGATGTGGAAACTGCCCTGCGCAACGAGAACGTGGAACTGCCCGCCGGCCGCATCGAATCGGCCGACCGCGATTTCACCCTGCGCGTGGAGCGCAACTACGTCAAACCCGAAGACTTCGCCACCATCCCGCTCGGCAAGGGCGCCGACGGCTACGTGGTGCGCATGGGCGACGTGGCCAAGATCGAACTGGCCTCGGCCGAACGCCGCGCCTATTTCCGCAGCAACGGCGAACCGGGCGTGGGCCTGGGCATCGTCAAAACCTCCACTGCCAACTCGCTGGACGTGGCCCGCGCCGCGCGCGCTGAAGCAGAAAAGGTCGCCGCCACGCTGCCTGAAGGCACGCAGATCGTGGTCACCTTCGACAACACCACCTTCATCGAAGCGGCGGTGGACCGCGTCTACGCCACGCTGGTGGAAGCGATGCTGCTGGTGCTGGCGGTCATCTGGCTGTTCCTGGGCAGCTTCCGTGCCGCATTGATTCCGGCGGTGACGGTGCCGGTGTGTCTGGTCGCAGCGTTCATTGCGCTGTACGCCTTCGATTTCTCCATCAACCTGCTCACTCTGCTGGCGCTGGTGCTGTGTATCGGTCTGGTGGTGGACGATGCGATCGTGGTGGTGGAAAACGTGCAGCGCCGCATCGACCTGGGCGAACCACCGCTGGTGGCGTCCAAGCGCGGCACCACCCAGGTCGCCTTCGCGGTCATCGCCACCACCGCTGTGCTGGTGGCCGTGTTCCTGCCGGTGGGCTTCCTGGAAGGCAATACCGGGCGCCTGTTCCGCGAACTGGCGGTGGCGCTGGCCGCGGCGGTGGCGCTGTCGGCGTTCGTGGCCCTCACGCTTACCCCGATGATGGCTTCCAAGCTGCTGAAGCCGCATACCGGGCAGGCACCGCGCGGCCTGCATGGCTTCATCAACCGCAACCTGGACCGCCTGGCCGCCGGCTACGGCCGCGTGCTGGATCATCACGTGGACCGCACCTGGATCTACCTGGTGGTGATGGCCGCTGCGCTGCTGGCCACCTGGGGGCTGATGAAGATCCTGCCCTCGGAACTGGCGCCGGCCGAAGACCGCGGTTCGTTCCAGATCATGATCGACGGCCCCGAAGGCGCCGGCTACGACTACACCGTGCAGCAGGTGCAGCAGGTGGAAGCGCTGCTGGCCCCGCACGTGGGCGCCGACAAGACCATCGCCCGTGCCAACCCGCGCGTGCCCGGCGGCTTCGGTGCCAGCGAGGAAATGCACACCGGCCGCGTAAGCGTGTTCCTGCAGCCGTGGCGCCAGCGCAGCGAAAACACCGTGGACGTGGCCAACGAACTGCAGAAGGAACTGGACACCCTGCGTGGCGTGCGCGTGCGTACCCAGGTCGGTGGCGGCCTGGTGCGCAGTGGCGGGCAGCCGTTCCAGATCGTGCTGGGCGGGCCGGAATACGCGGAAATCGCCCAGTGGCGCGACCGCATCCTGCTGCGCATGGCCGACAACCCCGGTCTGGTCGGCCCCGATTCGGACTACAAGGAAACCCGCCCGCAGATGCGGGTGAACATCGACCGCCAGCGTGCGGCCGACCTGGGTGTGCCGGTCACCGCCATTGGTTCGGCGCTGGAAACCATGATGGGCTCGCGCCGCGTCACCACCTTCGTTGACAACGGCGAAGAGTACGACGTGCTGGTGCAGGCCGGCCGCGAGGGCCGCGCCAGCCCGGCCGACCTGGCCGCGATCCGCGTGCGCGCCAACTCCGGCGAACTGGTGCCGCTGTCCAACCTGGTCACGCTGAGCGAAGTGGCCGAAGCGGGCACGCTGAACCGCTTCAACCGCCTGCGCTCGATCACCATCAGCGCCGGCCTGGCGCCGGGCTACCCGCTGGGTGAAGCCATCGCCTGGGCGCAGCAGGTCAGCCGCGAAGAACTGCCGCAGTACGCGCAGATCAACTGGAAGGGCGAATCGCGCGAATACCAGAGCGCCGGCGGCGCGGTGCTGCTCACCTTCGCCATGGCCCTGCTGGTGGTGTACCTGGTGCTGGCCGCGCAGTTTGAAAGCTTCATCCATCCGCTCACCATCATGCTGACCGTGCCACTGGGCGTGCTCGGCGCGCTCGTCGGCCTGTGGGTGAGCGGCGGCACGGTGAACCTGTTCAGTCAGATCGGCATCGTCATGCTGGTCGGCCTGGCCGCGAAGAACGGCATCCTGATCGTGGAATTCGCCAACCAGCTGCGCGATGACGGGCGCACCGTGCGGCAGGCCATCATCGAATCGGCCATGGTGCGCCTGCGCCCGATCCTGATGACCTCGATCGCCACCGTGGTCGGTGCCATTCCGCTGGTGGTGGCCGGTGGCCCCGGCTCGGCCAGCCGTGGCACCATCGGCATCGTGATCATCTTCGGCGTCACCCTGTCCACCTTCCTGTCGCTGTTCGTGGTACCGGCGTTCTACGCGCGCCTGGCCCCGTACACCCGTTCGCCCGAAGCGGTGAAGCGCGAACTGGAAAAGCAGGAAGCCGAATCGCCCTCGGTCGGCGGCCATGCCTGACCGGCACGCCGACGGGGTGCCGGACGGGGTCGGATCCCTTTCCCAACGGGAAAGGGCTCTGACCCCACACCTCGAAGGCCCGGGCTTCCGACTGCGCCCCTGGCACCACAACGACCTGGACTCGCTCCTACAGCACGCCAACGACCCCGAGGTATCGCGCGGCCTGCGCGACCGCTTCCCGTACCCGTACACCCGCGACGACGGCCTGGCCTTCCTGGCCGGGCGCGTGCTGGCGGCCAGCACGCTGAACCTGGCCATTGAAATCGACGGCCAGGCCTGTGGCAGCGTGGGCGCCCAGCCGGGCAGCGCAGAACGCGGGCACAGCGCCGAGTTGGGTTATTGGTTGGGCAGGGCGCATTGGGGGCAGGGCGTGATGACCCGCGTGGTGGCCCTGTTCGCGCCCTGGGTGATGGACGAGCTGCGCCTGTTCAGACTGCAGGCCGAAGTCCTGGATTTCAACGAAGGCTCGGCCCGCGTGCTGCTGGCCAACGGTTTCAGCGAAGAGGGCACGGCCCGCTGCGCGGTCTACAAGCGCGGCCAACTGCACGACCTGCGCCGTTTCGCCCGGGTGCGCAGCCAGCTGCCCTGAACGGCCAGGGGGCACCGTCTGGTGGGTGCGAACCTTGGTTCGCACCGCTCTAGCCGCTGCGCTCGCCGCGCACGGCCCGGCGCTACCGATTCCGCCGCGGGTAGCGCCGGGCCATGCCCGGCGGATTGCTTCTGCCGCTATCGCCCCGGTCCGCGATCAGGGAGAATCGGTGCCGTCCCTTCCAGCCGACGGGACGTCCCCCAACCCGCCGACTGGAGAGAGCGCGCGTGGAAGCAACCGTACATTTCATCAACAGCATCATCTGGAGCAAGGCACTGATCGTGGTGTGCCTGGGCGCCGGCCTGTTCTTCAGCCTGCGCACGCGCTTCATGCAGCTGCGCGGCTTCTTCGAGATGTGCCGCCTGACCGTGAAGGGTGAGAAATCCGACGCCGGCGTGTCGTCCTTCCAGGCCCTGGCCATGTCCATGGCCGGCCGCATGGGCATCGGCAACATCGCCGGCGTGGCCACCGCCATCGCCTTCGGCGGCCCCGGTGCGATCTTCTGGATGTGGGTGATGGGCTTCCTCGGCGCGTCCACCTCGTACGTGGAATGCACCCTGGCGCAGATCTACAAGACCAAGGACGCCGAAGGCCGCTACCGCGGTGGCCCGGCCTACTACATCGAAAAGGCGATGGGCCTGAAGTGGTACGCCCTGGCCTTCGCCGGTGCCACGATCATCGCGGCCGGCTTCCTGATGCCGGGGGTGCAGGCCAATGCCATCGCTGACAGCGTCATCAACGCCTGCCGCGGCACCGCGCTGTGCGGTCCGCTGGATGGCCAGGCCTTCGGCATGGACCAGGTGCAGGCGCTGAAGCTGGGCATCGGCATCGTGGTGGCCCTGCTGCTGGGCGTGGTCATCTTCGGTGGCGTCAAGCGCATCGCCAACTTCGCCGAAGTGGTGGTGCCGTTCATGGCCGCCGGCTTCATCCTGATGGCCATCGTCATCATGATCATCAACGCCGACCGCGTGCCGGAAATGTTCGGCATCATCTTCGACAGCGCCTTCGGTACTCATGCGGCGTTCGGCGCCATGATGGGCCTGGCCATCGAGTGGGGCATCAAGCGCGGCATCTACGCCAACGAAGCCGGCCAGGGTTCGGGCCCGCACGCCGCGGCGGCCTCGGAAGTCTCGCACCCGGCCAAGCAGGGCTACGTGCAGGCCTTCGCCATCTACTTCGACACCATGATGGTGTGCACCGCCACCGCCTTCCTGATCCTGGCCAGCGGCACCTACAACGTCTATTCGCCGGTGGAAGGCGCCGCGCCGATCTTCCAGGGCCTGGCCGGCATTCCCGAAGGCGCCGGCTATGCGCAGGCGGGCGTGGAAGCGGTGCTGCCGGGCTGGGGTTCGGCCTTCGTGTCCATCGCCATCTTCTTCTTCGCCTTCACCACCATCATGGCGTACTACTACATGGCCGAGACCAACCTCAGCTATGTGAACCACAACAAGAAGCGCCCGCTCACCGTGCTGGTGCTGCGCCTGGGCATCCTGGCCATGGTCGTGTTCGGTGCCTTCCACAACGCCACCCTGGCCTGGGCGCTGGGTGACATCGGCGTGGGCCTGATGGCCTGGCTGAACATCATCGCCATCCTCATCATCCAGAAGCCGGCCATGCTGGCCCTGCGTGACTACGAACGACAGAAGAAGCTGGGCCTGGATCCGGTGTTCGACCCCGATGCACTGGGGATCAAGAACGCCGATTTCTGGCGCCAGCGCAAGCAGGAGACCGTGTAAGTGAACAACCCCTGGAACAACCGCCGCCCGTCCGCCCGTCCGCCGCGTGCCACTCCGTTGCCGCGCCCGGAAGGGCAGGGCAGCGGCGGTGGTGCAGGCGCCGGTGGGCGTGGTAATGACGAACTGCGCCTGTACGGCCTGAATGCCGTGCTGGCCGCGTTCGAAGCCCGCCCGCAGGCACTGCGCAAGCTGTACCTGCTGGAGGCGCGTATTCCGCGCCTGCAGCCGCTGTTGAAGTGGTGCGTGGCCAACCGCGTGGGCTACCGCGTGGTGGAAGACGGCGATCTGAACAAGCTGGCCGGCACCACCCACCACGAAGGCGTGGTCGCCGACGTGCTGCGCGCACCCGCGCTGGAATTGGCGCAGTGGCTGCAGCAGGTGGGTGATGGCCCGGCGCTGGCGCTGTGGCTGGATGGCGTGGGCAACCCGCACAACCTGGGCGCGATCCTGCGTTCGGCCGCGCACTTCGGGGTGAAGGCGCTGCTGCTGCCGGCCGGCAGCACGCTGGCCCTGTCCGGCGCCGCCGCGCGCGTGGCCGAAGGCGGTGCCGAAGCCGTGCCGCTGGTGCAGTTGCCCGACGATGCGCAGGCCATGGCGCAGCTGCGTGCGGCCGGTTTCGGCCTGGCCGCCACCCTGGTGGACGGCGGCGAAGACGTGTTCCGTGCGAGCCTGCCGTCGCGCCTGGTGTACGTGATGGGCGCCGAAGGCGAGGGCATGGACCGCGAACTGGCCGGTCTGTGCGACCAGCAGGTGTCGATTCCGGGCAGCGGCGCGGTGGAAAGCCTGAATGTCGCATCCGCCACGGCAGTGCTGCTGGCGCAGTGGGCCAGCCGTCGCGGTTGACCGCTGATGGGGTCGGGGCCCGCGCCTGCGACGCGGGATCCGACCCCGCGCATCCGGGTCGGATCCCTTGCCACAGGCAAGGGCTCTGACCCAAAACCGCAGACTTGCCCCACACGCCAATGCGTCAAGCACGCATGACGATTTGAAATTTTCCTTATTGGTCCGCTGTTCCTGGCGACGCAGGGTGGAAGTCCATCCCACGTTGTCCAGGAGTGGCTGTCATGCATCACCCGCGTTCTACCCTTGCCGTTGCCCTGCTGCTGGCCTGCACGCTGCACAGCGCCAGTGCGCTGGCCCAGCAACACAGCCTGGAAGGCGTCAACTTCACCGGCCCGCTGATCACCCCCAATCCCGCCGGCATGGCGGCCGGGCACTGGTACATCGAACCCTATCTGGTGCGCGTGGACAGCACGGCGTACTTCGACGACAGCGGCGATCGCCACCGCAGCAATGAACGCAGCGGCGCCTGGGCGGTGGTGGTGCCCATTGCCTACGGCTTCAGTGAACGGGTCACCGGCCAGGTCAACCTGAGCGCCTCGCGCGCCGAATCGGGCAGCACCCACAGTAGCGGCTTCCGCGCCGGCGATACCACCGCGCGCCTGCAGTACCTGCTGCAGGCCCCCAGTGCCGATGGCACTACCCCGGCCGTTTCGCTGGCGCTGGTGCAGCGCTTCAGCACCGGCAGCCACGACCGCATCACCGGCAATGCGCTGGATGCGCAGGGCGATGGCGTGCAGCGCACCACCCTGGCGCTGGGCGTGCAGAAGGTGGAATGGATGGCCAACGACAGGCCGCTGCGCTGGCGCGCGCAGTTCAGTGCCGGCCCTGCACCGTCGCGCACGGCCATTTCCGGCGCCAGCGTGTATGGCACTGAACGTGGCTTCCAGGGCCACATCGCGCGAGGCTCGGTGCTGGGCCTGTCGGTCGGTGCCGAGTACAGCTTCAATTCGCGCTGGGTCGGGGTCATGGAGTTCGCGGCCAGCCGCGAATCGGGCCAGCGCCTGACCGGCTTTGCACCCGGCGCCGATGGTCAGGTGCGGCGCATCGACGAGCGTCGCCCGGCCAGCCGCAACCTCACCCTGGCGCCGGCGGTGGAGTACCACTTCAGCCCCTCTCTGGGGCTGATCGCCGGCGTGGAAGTGACCGTGGCCGGGCGCAACAGCGGCCGCATCATCAGCCCCCAGGTCGCCCTGGGCATGTTCTTCTAAGGGGGCACGCCATGACTGTCGAATCCATCGTCAACAGCGTGCTGGGCGTGGTCTGGAGCCCGCTGCTGGTGATGCTGTGCCTGCTGGCCGGGCTGTACTTCAGCATCCGCACCCGTTTCATCCAGCTGCGCGCGCTGCCGGACATGCTGCGCCTGATGTTCCGCCATGAACGTTCCGACGCAGGCGTGTCGCCGTTCCAGGCCTTGTCGTTGTCGCTGTCCAGCCGGGTGGGCGTGGGCAACATCGCCGGTGTGGCCATGGCCATCGCGTTCGGCGGCCCGGGGGCCATCTTCTGGATGTGGATCGTGGCGTTCCTGGGCGCATCCAGCGCCTTCATCGAATCCACCCTGGCGCAGATCTACAAGGACCGCGACGGCAAGGGCCAGTACCGCGGTGGGCCGGCGTACTACATCGAAAAGGGCCTGGGCCAGCGCTGGTATGCGGTGCTGTTCGCGGTGGTCACGGTGATGGCCGGGGCGATGCTGGCCGGTACCCAGTCCAACGCCATCACCAGCGCGGTGAACGAAGCCTGGAACGTGCCGGTGGCCGCGACCACGGGCGTACTGCTGGTGGTGCTGGCCGTGGTGCTGTTCGGCGGCGTGCGCCGCATTGCGCGCGTGGCCGAATGGGTAGTGCCGATCATGGCCGTGGCCTATCTGGGCGTGACCGCCGTGGTCATGGTCATCAATGCGGACAAGCTGCCCGAGGTCATCCTGCTGGTGGTGCGCAGCGCCTTCGGTGTGGATGCGGCCTTCGGCGCGATGATCGGCACGGCCATCCAGTGGGGCGTGCGCCGTGGCGTGCTGTCCAACGAAGCGGGCATGGGCAGTGGCGCGCATCCGGCCGCTGCCGCAGAGGTGTCCCATCCGGTGAAGCAAGGCCTGGTGCAGTCGTTCTCGGTCTACATCGACACCTTGGTGGTGTGCAGCGCTACCGCCTTCCTGATCCTGTCCACCGGCCTGTACAACGTGTACGACCCAGCGGTGAACGGCATTCCCGATGAGGCGCGGCTGCTGCTGGGCAATCTGCCGGGCGTGGAGGCCGGGCCGCGCTTCGTACAGCACGCGGTGGAATCGGCATTGCCTGGCTTCGGTCGCTCGTTCGTGGCGCTGGCGATTCTGCCGTTCGCGTTCACCACCATCCTGGCGCTGTACTACATGGCCGAAACCAACGTCAGCTACCTGTGCCGCGACCGCCCCAGCCCGTGGGTGATGGGGGTGTTCCAACTGTTGTTCCTGGCCGCCACCGGCTATTCGGCCATGAACAGCGCCACCGTGGCCTGGTCGCTGGGCGATATCGGCGTGGGCATGATGAGCTGGTTGAACATCATCGCCATCGTACTGCTGCAGAAGCCCGCGCTGGCCGCCCTTCGCGATTACGAGCTGCAGAAGCGCAACAAGCGCGATCCGTTGTTCAACCCGCAGAAGATCGGCGTACGCAACACGCGGGTCTGGGAAGGCTGATCCCACGCAATCGCTTGGTAGGTGCGAACCTTGGTTCGCACGGCTGTTGCCGCGGTGATCGCCGGGCATGGCCCGGCGCTACCGTCGGGCCATGCTCTTGCCTGGTGGGTGCGAACCTTGGTTCGCACCGCTCTTGCCCCGGCGCTACCGCATCACTCGTTCGGCGGAACCGTCGCCTTGGCCTCACTGCCAAAGCTGCCATCGGCTTCGGCGGCCAGGTACGCGAACACGGTGTACGCGGCCACGTTCTGCGCCAGCGCCTTCGGGTCGATCTTGTCCAGGGTGTCGTCGGCGGTGTGGTGCAGGTGGAAATAGTCCGACCCATCCTGTGCCAGCCACGCCCATGCGCCGCCCTTGGCCGCCAGCGGGCCCACGTCCGGGCCCGGGCCGCCCTTGTCGGCCTGGTACTCGATGCCCAGCGGCTTCATCACCTCGGCAATCTGCTTGGTCGCCTCGCGCGACCCTTCCGGGTTCGGCGAACCGGTGTTGAACGCATAGATGCGCCCGGCACCGAAGTCGCTCTCGGCAGCCAGCTGGTGCAGGGTCACGTCCTTGGCGTGTGCTTCGGCATAGGCCTTGCCGCCGTACAGACCCTGTTCCTCGTTGGCGAAGGCGATCACCCGGATCGTGCGCTTGGGTGCCTGCTTCAGCTGGCCGATCAGATGGCCGGCGGCCATGGTGATGCCCACGCCGGCGCCATCGTCCACCGCGCCGGTACCCAGGTCCCACGAATCCAGATGGCCGCCAATCACCACCACTTCCTTGGGCAGGCTGCGCCCGGTGATCTCACCGATCACGTTGTACGAGGTGGCCGTGCCATCCCACCCGCAGTCCAGCGCCACCTTCACCGTGGTGCTGCCACGGGCCAGCAGGCGGGCCAGCTGGTCGGCATCGGGCACCGACAGCGCGGCCGACGGCACCGGGGTCAGGCCATCGTCGAAGCGGGTGATGCCGGTGTGCGGCACACGGTGCGAATCGGTACCGGCCGAGCGCATCAGGAAGCCGACCGCACCCTTGCGGATGGCCTCGGACGGGCCCTTGCTGCGGATCGCGCCACCACGGCCGTAGTCGCGGCCATCGCGGAACGGCAGCATCTGGTAATCGACGAAGGCGATCTTGCCCTTCAGCGAACCGGCCGGTGCGGCCTGCAGGGCGGCCAGGTCGGCAAAGCGCACCACCTCGGCTTCCACGGTGCCGCCGGGGCTGCCGCCCAGCGCGGTGATCTGCAGCGGCTGCGGGTTCTTGCCGGTCACCGCGGCGTGTTCACTGCGGCGTTCCCACTTGGGGAAGGTCACCGGTTCTTTCCAGACCTTGTCGAAGCCCAATGCCTTGAACTTGGCTTCGGCCCAGGCCACGGCGCGGGCATCGGCCTCGCTGCCGGCAATACGCGGGCCGATTTCGGTGGTCAGCGATTCGACCACCTTCCAGCCGGTGTCATCGGCCAGCGCCTGGTCGCGCAGCTGCGCGGCCGTGGCCAGCGAGGCCGGGGGCAGGGTGGTGGTGCGGGGCGCCGCAAACGCAGGCGCGGCCAACAGGGCGAGGGACGATGCGATGGCAAGAATGCGGCGACGCATGGACAGCTCCGGGAAGGGTGTAAGCCTTGGAGCTTAACAGTCGTTCAGCGCCGCGCATGGGTGGGAGGTCATGCCGGGGCTGAATGCTGTTTTCCGGCCATGAGCGGCAAAGCGAAAGCCCCGCCGGGGCGGGGCTTTCGTGCTGTCGTAGAGTCGAGCTTGCTCGACTGCTTTGGAAGGGCCAGTCGAGCAAGCTCGACTCTACTGAAGAGCGAAGTCGAGCAAGCTCGACTCTACGGGCGGGCGGGGCGCGCACCGGCGCCCGGCACGTTATTTCTTCAGGCTGTCGCGGATTTCGCGCAGCAGCAGCACGTCTTCCGGCGTGGCGGCCGGGGCGGCTTCCTTCTTGCGCGACAGGCGGTTGATCACCTTGATCACCAGGAAGATGGCGAAGGCCACGATGACGAACTGCACCAGCGTGTTGAGGAAATCGCCGTAGCCGATCACCACCGCCGGAATCTCCTTGCCATCCGGGCCGATGCTGGCCGGTGAAAGCACCCACGCCAGGTCAGAGAAATCCACCTTGCCGATCAGCATGCCCAGCGGCGGCATGATGATTTTTTCCACCAGCGCGGTGACGATCTTGCCGAAGGCTGCGCCAATCACCACGCCCACGGCGAGGTCGATGACGTTGCCGCGCATCGCAAATTCCTTGAACTCGGTAAGCATTCCCATTGTTGTTCTTCTCCAGAGGGCGAGGGGACAGGGCGCAGGGTAACGCAGCAGATGTCAGCCAGCGATGACGCCGTGGCGCTCGGCCACGTTTTCCAGGCGTGCGCTGAAACGGTCGCCCGGCTTCAGTGCGGCCACGCCCGACGGCGTGCCCATGAACACCAGATCGCCGGCGCGCAGCTGCCACAGCTTGGACAACTCATGCAGGATTTCCGGCACGTTCCAGATCATCTGGTCCAGCAGCGATTGCTGGCGCACTTCGCCGTTCACTTCCAGCGAAAGATTCAGGGCGGCCAGATCACCCACTTCGCCGGCATGCACGATCTCGCTGATCGGCGCGGAGGCATCAAAGCCCTTGGCCGAATCCCACGGGTGGCCCTTTTCCTTGGCGGCGGCCTGCAGGTCGCGGCGGGTCAGGTCCAGGCCCACGGCATAGCCGTACACCAGTGCGTCGGCATCGGCCACGGCCAGCTCACCGGCCGGTGCATCGCGGCCGATCGCCACCACCAGCTCCACCTCGTGGTGCAGGTTGGCGGTGGCCGGCGGGTAGGGAATCACATCGTCGTGGCCGACCACGATGGCATCGGCCGGCTTGGTGAAGAACATCGGCCGGCCGCGATCATCGGCGGCCGGCACTGCGGCACCCATTTCGCGTGCGTGGTCGGCGAAGTTGCGGCCCACGCAGTACACGCGGTGCACGGGGAAGCTGCCACCGCCCACCACGGGAACGCGGGGCACGGCGGAGGCGGCAATCACATCGGAAACATCGGACATGCGGACATCCAGGAAGGGCGTGCCCGCAGTCTAGAACTTAACGCCACCCGCCGTCAGCGGGTGCCAGCCTTCAACGCGGCGAGGACAGCGCCGATTTACGCACCACGCGGTACTCACCTTCCACCACGTTGGGGTCGGCGGCACGGCCGACGCTGGCCGGCTTGCGCGAGGCCAGCAGCTTCCACGCCAGCCCGATCAGGATCATCGCTGCGCCCACGAACACGCCCACGAACACCATGGCGGCCAGGATGGCCAGGCCCAGCAGGCCCACGGCAATGCGCACCAGCGGGTTACGCGGCTTGCGCGGCGCGAACAGGGTACGGAAGTGGTGGACGGCGGATGCACGAGTAAACATGGCGGCTCGATAGGCTGAAATCAGCGAACCGCCAGTATCCGGAGGCGCCACTGTCATTGAGTGAAAAAGTCGTTAAATATAGCCTTGGCTTATTACCAATCAATGACTTGTGTTCATGTGAGAGCCAGTGACCTGAGCGCGCGTGCGACAATGCCGCTTTACGTTCGAGCCTTCGCCATGACGACCCCCGCTGCCGCCCTCATTGCTCTGGAAGCCCTTGCCGATGGGGCCTTTGCCGAGGTTGAAGCGCTGGTGGACGGCGATGCCGAATCGGTGGTGCTGTATCGGGACGGCAGCCAGGTGCGCGCCTTCCTGAACATCTGCCCGCATGCCGGCCGCCGCCTGGACTGGGCGCCGGGACAGTTCCTGAAAAGCCGCGAAGGCCATCTGGTGTGCGCCGCGCATGGCGCATCGTTCGCGCTGGACAGCGGCGATTGCGTGGCGGGCCCGTGCAAGGGCGATCGTCTGCGCGCGGTGCCGGTGGATGTGCGCGACGGACAGGTTTACCTGGCCTGAGGCCAGGTCCGGGGTCGGAGCCAGTCGAGCATGGCTCGACTCTACAAAAGCTGTGTCGACCAAGGTCGACACCTACCAGAGCCGGGTGCGGCCTCAGGTCCGGGGTCGGATCCGTTTTCTGTAGGAAAACGGCTCTGACCCCATCGGGCCGG